>PXCF01000114.1 GCA_003566715.1 Cryomorphaceae bacterium
TACCCCTAACTTCCAAGCTATCTTGACCTCTAAAATACATCCCGTAAAAGCGGAAGTCGGTAACCGTATTGTTTAAAATCTTATTTCCAACACTTTGATCATTGATGTTGTTGGCAATACAAGTCAAACCGTAATAACCACCAATGATGGTGTTGTTTTCGATGGTGTTGTAGTTTCCAAACGGTGCAGAACCAAAAGGAAGCGCGTTACTCGCATCGCTGCTCATGATGATTCCCCCATAATTGGTGGTTGTTTGGGTTGAATCCACCACCACTTCACAATTTTTAATCGTATTGTGGTTGGCATTAGCAGTCAACCAAACACCCCAACCAAACTCATTGGTTCCACCACCTAAGGCAACGATACGTAGGCTATCTACGGTGAAGTAGGAAACACCGCTTAAACCAAGTGTATAACGTTCTCCGGCACTGGTTGATAAATAATTGAGCTCATTGCCGTTACCATTGATCGTAACGGTACTTGTATCGGAGGTACCAGATACATTTCCAAAAAATACCTGCTCGTTATAAGGCCCTGTTCCGGAAACCACATCAACCACTACGTCTCCACAAACGCCAAAGTCATTTAACGCATCGGCAAAGTCGGTGAACGACGAAAAGTTGCTTGCCGACGGCAGTGCGAGCTGGTTGATGGTAAATGTTCCCGCCAAACCAGAGCGGTAACCTAATATCTCAGCGGTGTTATTGGAAGGATCTAAATCTACACCAGGATAAATACTGTCAATCGACACCTCAATATCGTAAGTTCCCGTACCGGAAACCGTGAAGTTGCCAAGGGTTATATCAATGATATTTCCCGGGAAAAAGGAATCGGTAACCAAAACAGGCGCTTGCGCAACGTTGTTGATGCTCCAGTTAACCAATATGGTTTCTACGGTGTCCGAAGCCAAATTGTTAACTCTTATCGTTACATCTTGTGTACCCGGACATCCGGATGTAGGGCTTTGGAAACTCATAATGGTCATGTCGGCACCCTGTGGCGGCTCAAACTGATACGCACCGGGATCGGGTGACGTTGGACGCGCAACGCTGTCGAAATCGAAAGGAACCAGTGCTTGCACGTTATCGCCAATAAACTTCAGGGCAGAGTTTTGCGGGCGAAGTGAATCCGTTGCTAAGTTAACAAAGAATGGATCTACGTGTATGGCGTTTTGGTCAAACGCAGAACCGCTTGCCGCTTGCCAGTCAGTCAAATCGCTTTGATTGCTTCCCACGTATCCAATATGCACATTGGAACTCGATAAATCTGGAAAGTAGTAGGCATTACCTTCAATATCGATATTCGCAGAAGCATTGTTTAAGTAAACACCATGGATTTGTCCGGAACCTGGTCGTTTAAAATAGATGATGTTGTTCTTAAACTCAAGGTTATTACCCGTACTGGTGTGATAAAAAACACGTGATATATTGGATGAAGTTGTACTAAAATCCAATGCAAACGTGTTGTGATATAGATACCAATCGCTACTGTTAAAATTATAAATACCATAAAACCCTCCGATATTATCCATATTGTAAACTAGGTTATTCGCAATGACGTTGGGCTCCGTTGCCGAACCACTTGCTGAACTCATGTAGATAACGTAGTTGGTACTTGTATTCGTAGATCCTCCTGTTCCGGTATGAAAATCACGGAATTTATTGTTGGTAACTCTGGCATTTCTCATGCCGGTAAAAAAGTGGATGGCACGGTGGAAAGTGTGATCGGTTCTTGTTTCACGGTGAATATCGTTACCGTGTATGACCATGGAGTCTTGTGCGCGAACATACATACCGTAATATCTCCATTCAGAAATTTCATTGTTGATAAACGTATTGCCCACTTCCATACTGGTGGCGCCGGCACCGTTCACCGTCACTCCGTAATATCCGCCCTTTATCAAGTTATTTTCAAAGTGATTGTAGCTACCGGAAGCCCCCGTAATGGTTGGGCTGGTATTGCTGTTGGACATAACGATATTGGCAAAGAACGTTGAGGTTGACGTCTCACTACTCAAAAACTCACAATTGGTAAAGGTATTGTGATCTGCTCCTTCAGTTAGGTGCAGTGTCCACCCATAAGAAGCACCCGTGGCCTCAATTACCAAATTATCAATATGTACCCAATCGGTACCTTCAAAGGTCAAGGTAGCCCGATCACTGGCTCCACCGGCATGTTGCAATTCATTGCCGTTACCATTTATGGTAATGGTATTTACCGAGGACACCCCGGCTACTTCCGGTGCTACCACCCGTTCTATATATGGTCCTGAACCGGTAACCACATTCACTATTACAGGGCCAGATACCCCCCCACACTCCAAGTCATCAAAAAAGGCTTGGAAAGACGTGTAATTCGTCGCAGACGCTGCTGCATTCTGATTGATGGTGTAGGTACCGCTCAATGGCGCTCCAACCGGTTGAACCAATGCAGCCGTACTCGTATCGGAACCGTTACCACAAAATACAATGGCACGGTAATAGGCCGTATCGGATGCCGTAACGGTTACATTGGATAGCGTATCTCCCGGCAAA
>PXCF01000099.1 GCA_003566715.1 Cryomorphaceae bacterium
AGTATGGTTGACAAAATGGCTAAGGCAATTGCGCCCGGATAGAAAAAAGATCCAAACACAAAGATCAATACGGGCAATCAAATGGCGAATACATTGATTCTTGCAATTGTTCTCATAACGATTTTTTTTATTGAAGTTTCAGAAATTATTGAAAGTTTTAATTAAAAAAAATCACTTGATGAGTTTGGCAAAGAGCTGGGTAAGCCAATTGTCTTTGTACTCGGTGATCTTATCAATGATGTTATCGGCCTTACCCACAAACTTATAGAGTTTAGGGGTTTGTTTTATAAAATGTTTTTCTTCTTTCTAATATTACCTCACCAACCCCTCCAAATTAATACTGTCTTTCAACACAAAGCGCGCAAACAACTCTTCGCTGTACCACTCGTATTTTCTGGTCAGTTGAATGACGTTTTTGTGGGTCTCGTCTTTGTAAGCGTAGTGCATCATTTGTGCTTTGTTCTCCCAAATGCTGATGGTTGCCTGATCAATCAAAGGGCGTTCGCCAACGCCCGTGGAGAATTTTAGAGCGGGAAACTGGTAGAGTTTGCCGGCTGTTTTTCCTACCTTCGTCCAGAACGTGAAGAGTTTTCCCAACTTGATGCGGGCGCGGGTGAGAACCACGATATTGGCGTCTTCGTCGTGCTCGGTGACCGATGTGAAGGGATTTTGCTTCGACCACTCGCCGTGGGAGGCGATGTTTTCTAAAAAGAGGTGACTTACCGATTGACTGCGGTGGCTGTATTCCGCTAGGTAGTCGTTGTTTTCAATAAAGTTGCGAGCCAATGTTTCATCTTCCCAAGCCATTACCCAACAGTAGTTTTTAAAACTGGGAAAGACGCTGAATCCTTTGCCGGAACCCGATCCCATGGACTTCATGAACGTGAGTCCCGGGGTGTTTTCCAGAATACGATTGGCCTGGGGAACCTGACTAAAGGCCCAGAAACCGTCTTTGATGCCCGCAACGGTGAAGAAACTGATGGTGGTGATTGGCTTACTCATTTACTTTTTGCGTATGATGACGGTTTGCACGCCCATGGGAATGACTTTTTCTAAAAGAAAGAAAGGCGCCAGCATGACTTTCCAAAAAACCAATCCCCAAAAATATTTACTCATATCCCCTTTCCAATCGGTGGCTTTCGTTTCGCGATGTCCCAACCACCACAAGGTGAAGGCCGACATGGTGCCGTGTGTTTGGTGCTCCACGATGTCCCAGTGGGTATCGGGGAAGAGGGTGGACCAGCTTTTCTTGCTGAATAGGGTCAAGTGCCGGGGCGTATGCCAACCTTGCCAGTGTTGCTTTTGATATTGTTGCAAAATACCTTCATGCATGGGTACTTCGGCAATGAAGTAACCACCGGGCTTGAGGAGGTCGTAGATTTTGCTCACGGTTGATGGGAGGTCGTAGTCGTGCTCGAGATAGTGCCAAGCCGTAATGACGTCGAAGGTGCTGTCAAACGCAAAGGTCTTCCAATCGCATTGGTGTAGTTCAAGCTGCTTAAACTGTGGCTGCTCCCAATTGGCGGCCACAAAGTCCACGCCTACAGCCTTGGCGTTGTGCTTTTCGGTAAACGTCTTGAGGAAATCGGGTTTGCCACAACCGATGTCGAGGATACGGTGCCTGTCTTTATTGTCCAATACCGAAGCTGCGCGTTTGCTGCGGCGCTGGTTGAGCTTCCTGTCGTCGTTTTCTACAAATTTGGCAAACTTTCCCCAGGCTGAACTCCCGCGGTAGGGGAGGTAGGCACTGGAATAAAATCGACTGAGCTGTTCCTCGTCTTCGGGATTGGCCAAAAATACCGTTGCACAGTTTCTACACCGATGGAAATCGTACAAGGCATCATCACGCGCATGCATCATGGCCGTCGTTTGTATAAACGGCTCAACGTCTTCGTTTTGACACACGCTGCAACTGTCAATAGTCACGGGGTTGGCCAGGGGATATGAATGATTCTCGACGTGCAAAGGTGCTATAGTTAGGTTGGTTTAAATACAACACGATGAACGTCTATTAGTTTAGCGCATGCCCTCACCGCTTAACCACCTTCTCCCTTTTCAACCGTCCATTCGCATCAACAAAGGAAACGATGTACATCCCCGAGGGTAAATCAGAAATGTCCATATCCAGAGTTAAACCAGGAGCTACGGCGCCGCTGTGGTGCGCAACGCCACGGAGGTCGTACAGCGTAAAGTGAACCATGGACGAGGAAGGGTTGTGAATATTGACGTATGCATCGGCGGGATTAGGCGATAGTTTAATGTCCAACGCATGCCTTTGATGTTTGGTGTTGCTCATGAAGTCCGGACAATTCGTCGCCGTAAGTGAAAACAAGATGGTGTCGGTGAACTCGAAACTGCAAATATTAATCATGGGGTTTAACGTGTCGCGGGCAATGATGACAAAGTGCTGTCCGTTGAGGTGTAAGGGTTGGGTTAATTCAAGAGTAATGACGTCACTAAATGCCCCTTGATTAAAGGAAACCGATTGGGTGGTGATGGCTTGCGTATCCGGACCAACAACAAATATGTTGTC
>PXCF01000012.1 GCA_003566715.1 Cryomorphaceae bacterium
CATCCTCGATGAAGTCAAAACCGCCATGGGTAACCGCGCGCACATCATTAAAATAGATGTGGACAAGAACCCCGGTGCCGCTCAAGCATTTCAGGTGCAGGGCGTCCCTACATTGGTCATTATGAAAAAGGGAGACATTGTATGGCGACAGTCGGGTGTAATACCCGCCCGTCAATTAATTGATGTACTCGAAAACGTTTAAAAGCAAACTGTTCAAATGAAAAAAGCCGTCTACCACTTAGTGGTAGACGGCTTTTTTACGGTCATCAAATATATCTGTTTTTGAGCCGTAATATCTTGCGGCTCTATTAATTTATTTCTCTTACGCAGCGACAATTGAGCAGGGTACTCTTCGGCGCACTACTGGCGTTACCACTTGATAAATTGACGGCTCTTGCTGAAGTGGAAGATACTTCTGTGCTACTCCAGTAACCGGCCATTAACACACCTCCTACTTCATCGGCATTTGCCGCTACTGCCTTCAACTCATTTTCTGATGGCAGATACCAATCATCAAAGCCGCCTCCGGAAAATTGAGCACAAATTCTAGCGATATATTCATTACTTACAGCCGACAAAGTTGCGGTATTTGCAGCACCATCGTCTTTGGAGTCGGCACCCACAAAAACACCGGATGGTCCCCAAGGAACTTCTCTCGCATTATCGGTAGGTGCAACCATCAATTGTTGACCTCCCTCCATTGTAATTATGACAAAGTTTGATGTGGTAACGCCAATATTGTTTCCGTAAACAACTTCTCCTTCCTGCTTGGCATAGGCACGAAAATGATAGGTGACGTTTCTATCTAGATTCTCTACCGTTAGTGAAAATGACCCTTCCTTTGGGTTGTCGACTTTTAAAGATTGGTCATCTAAGGTTGCTCCCGGGGTCGTGCGCCATACTAGCCCTACTTCATCCAAGGGGTTCCCGGAAACGACCCCACCTATAGTAACAGCATTGTGAATCAGATTGGTAGGTTCTGTGGTTTCCACGGAAAGTGGTCGATTGTCATCATCGCTGCTACAAGAAAAGGCAAACAGCAGTAGGATTGGTAAATAAAATTTTGTTTTGGACATGACGGTAAAACTTTTGGCATAAAATTAAAAAATAATCTGCTAAATTTGCTACATCTAATTATTAAAATTTAAAACATGAAACGAATTTTGACCAGTGTCCTTTTGGGATTAGCTTCCATTACTTTTGCACAAGTAAGCACCGCGACGATAAACTACAAAGTCAGTTTAGACGGTGAACTCCCTGAAGGACTTCCGGCCGATATGTTTAAAAACATGAGTATGACTTTAGCATTTAACGGTGAATCAACACGTACGGACTTCAACATGGGCATAATGAACATGACAACCGTAACCAACGACAAACAAACCATGACACTTTTTAACAGCATGGGAATGAAGTTTGGCACCATTGAAGACGGCAACGATTCTGAAGTCAGTCTTTTTAACAACAAAGCGTCTGAAGAAGAGAAACCAGACATTAACCTGACCGGAAAAACAAAAACCATCGCAGGCTTTGAATGCAAAGAAGCCATCATCACCTCCGATGAGGGAAATGTAACGGTTTACTTCACTGATCAGATTAAACCCAACCGAATAAGCAAAGACTTCGACATGGGCATTAACGGTTTTCCTTTGGAGTTTACAATCAATGCCAGCGGCATGCTGATGAAGATTTCAGCCACTGATGTAAAGAAGTCAACCAACGTCGACTTCTCTATGACCATACCAGAAGGATACCAAAAAATGAATGCTGATCAAATGAAAAGCATGATGCGCTAAGGTTAAGACTTATGGACAATGCGATTATAAACCGCAATCAAAGTCCCTAGTCCCATCAAAATACAGCCTACCCAAAGGATATTAATCCACGGGAAAATAATGGCTTTCAATACCACAAACTCCTCGTCATCGTCCACCTTGGTTTTGGTCTTGATGAGGAGTTTGTTTTGTTCTACCTTCACATCGTCGAAGCGAATTTTGATGCCCGCTTCTTCCACAACCTCCTCGTGATGGAAATCCATATTATCTTCAATGGTGTATTGTGGTCTTACTGTGTAAGTCTCTCCACTGGTAGCCACCAATCTCAACACTGCCTCAACCGTTAGCTTCTTAACGGTTTGATCTTGATTAAACACGGGTTCAGCCACCACACTATCGAGAATCAAAAAGTGACGGTTGACAATAAAGGTATCACCTTTGGCCATCAAAAACTCCATTTCTTCCCCGTAGCCTTCGTCATCACCGCGCTTGTCCATATCGGCCGCGTAAGTCAGGTGTGTAAAAATGTCTTTGTGAAAGTAATGGCGGGTGCTTGGCTCCGCTACCAATCCCATTTCATCGTTGATTTGCAAATGCGGTTTCAAGGTGAAATCCAACTCATACTCGCCTTTGTCATTCAACCGCAGATAGTCCATAAAATAGTAACGACGGTGGGCAATCTGTTCTGTTCCTGTGAACGTAACAAAGTAATCACCCATTTGCACCGTATCGTTCAACTCAACCAAGAGGTTTTCATTGCTGGGGAAGTTTTCTGAAAGATGCACGGGGCTTTTACTGATAAACTTTTTGGCGCCATTACTTACCAATGAACCAACGAGTAACAAACCAAAACCGACATGCGCTAAAGACGATCCGCTGAAGCGAAACTTACCTTTGTTAACCGAAATCCAATAATCAACGTTGGCTACCACCACATACCAGCCCGATAAAAGGAGTAAGAGATACAGTGCATTTTTGTAAAGCTCGAACGGAATGGCAAACAACAAGGTCAACAACATGGCCAAGGCCAGCGATCGCGCCAAGGGCACCCATGTCCATTTCAGTCGACTTTTTCGGTAGGTTAAAAACTGTCCGACGGCCATCAAAAAACCAATGGCAATGGCAAAGGGTATTTGCCAAGCATTGTAATGGGCAATTTCATCCGTAGGCGGTGCCATTTTTTTGGTGAGTAATGGAACAAACCCATCGGGTCCAATCAACTTATCAATCACCGGAATACTGGTAGAGAAGATAATTTGGAACGCCGAAACAAAAAGCAAGAGTGAACCAACAAACATCCAAAACTCCCTGGACCAGAATTCTTCATTACCACTGCCTTTGGGAATGGATTTAAAACTGTAGAAGTAAAATGCCAGTGGTAATACCACAAAGGTAAATAGCAAAAACAGCAACTGACCATTAAGCCCTAGGTCAACGAATGAATGTACGGAGGTATCTCCCAGTACGCCACTTCTCGTTAAAAATGTGGAGTATAGAATAAAGAAAAAGGCAAGGATAACGAACAAGTACATAGAGTGTGCTGCACCTCCTCTATTGCGTTCAATCAACATCAGGTGCCCCGCACCCACGAGAACCAACCAAGGAACCAAGGAGGCATTTTCCACCGGATCCCATGCCCAGAAGCCACCAAAACTCAATGCTTCGTAGGCCCACGCACCGCCCATTAAAATACCGGTACCCAATATAGAAATGCTAAAAAACGTCCAGGGCAATGCCGGCTTCAACCAAGATTTATGGTCTTTACGCATCAAACCGGCCATCGCAAACAAGAATGGCACAACCACACTGGCAAATCCCAAGAACAAGGTGGGCGGGTGAATGGTCATCCAGTAATTCTGCAATAGCGGATTTAGTCCCGTGCCATCTGAAAAGGCTTCAATTTGCTGTAGGTAATCCGGAAGTCGCGTCCATGGTAAAGCTGCATTCTCCGGCAATTCGCGTATAAGCACAAAAGGACTCAAGCCAATCTTTGTGCCGGCAATGTAAACACCAAGAATCATGGTCACCAAAATGCCTTGAACCACCGACAAGAAACCAACGACGGGGGCCGTCCATTGTTTTGCGGTAAATAAAAGTATCAGTCCAAGCACAGAGTGCCAAAACATCCAAAGTAAAAAACTACCCTCCTGTCCTTCCCAGAATGCAGAAAAGACAAAGCGCTTTTCTAAATCAAGAGAAGTGTGCTTCCACGCATAATCGTATTCAAAATAATGCCCGAGTAGGATGTAAAACAACAGCCCCACAATGGCAAAAATACTCACTGCATGCAGTACAAATGCATACTTTCCCCATTTGATAAGAGTATGGTCTTTGCTGCGCGACAAGAACATCATCAACGCTGAAAAAAACGCAGCTATAAATGCAAGAATTACCAGCCCTCTTCCCAACTCACCTATCCAGGTGGCTTCACCAATATATTCCATGTATCAAATTTTTAATTCTCTAGAAATGCCAAACGCATTAATTATTCGTTACCTGCCATGGCATTCTGCTCATTGTATTTAGATGGACATTTGAGAAGAATTTCGCTGGCCACAAAGCCTGTATCTGTTGCGAATCCTTTCATGGTAATATCTTCCGAGCGCTCAAAATCTTGTGGCTTGGGCTCTCGATAGAAAACCTTGCTGCGATTGCCTTCTTTGTCAACCGCGTAAAAAGTGAATAAATTTTGACGCGCGTTGTAATTCATCTCGCCGTCTTTATCCAATTCACCAATAACCGTAAATGTTTGTCCGGCATTGAGTTTTGCCGATTCAAAATCCATATACGTACTCGAGTCTGATAAGGTGGCAATCACCACGCCTATGCTTAAAAATACGATAACCAACGCTATGATATGTGTCTTCTTCATGACTTCTCAATTAATGTATGATACGGTTTTTTGTTCGTGTCACACGGTTATTTTTCTTGCTCTTTAACATCTTTTTCCAGCTTGCTGACTTTGCGGTCAACATAAATCAAGTAGCTGATCAATCCGGAGAAGATGACCAGCATAACAGCCACAACCACATAAATTTTTCCTTCAGCTCTAAAGGTATCGGCCATAGGAATATCTGAGCTCTGTGCGTGGAGTACGGCCATTGGTGAAAACAGCAAAAACACCGTCAATTTGACCAAGTGAGAAGACATTAATCGTTCCATTGAGATTGTTTCAATTTGTTTTGTATGAGACGGATGCGCACCAGCAAGGTATAAATCCAATATCCGATGAGAAACCAGCCAATTACTGCAGGGTAAAATACGATTCGCATGTTCTGATCTAAATCGTATGAACTAAACGCTGGATTACCGCCACTACCAGGGTGTAAACTATCGGTTAACCGTGGTAAGATTTGTATAAAAACGATCATCATCACAAAGGCAAAGATGTTGTAAACCGCGGCAATTCTCGCTTTCTTTTCCGGATCGTCCATCGATTGTCGGAGAATTAAATAAGCCGCATACCCCATAAAACTAACGGCGGCACCATTGAGTTTAGGATCGTTCACCCAAGGTTTTCCCCAGGTAAAATTGGCCCAAATCATCCCAGTTAAAATTCCTAAAGTAGCTGTCACCATCCCTACTTTCACGGCCAACTCTGCGCGTATGTCCCACAATGGTTTCTCCGTACTGAGATAGGCTATACTGGAAGATACCGAAATGGTGAAAAGGAAAAGCATCACAAACCACATGGTGACGTGAAAGTACAAATTGCGGATGCTTTCATTGAGGATAGGCAAGCGCGGTACAGTACCGAGGAGGCCGGCGACAATGGTGAATCCCACCAATAATACAGCCAAAATTTTCCACCAATCGCGACGTAATACCATCGTGCAAAATATTTGCGCAAAATTACGGCACAACAATGTGTTGACCATTAATTATCGACGGCTTTACAATCAATATAAGATTTTCCTATGAAATGGCGTTTACGCCACTTTTTTAAAGGCGTTGGAAATGGGAATAGAGTGTAGAGTCGCATAGGAAAGGCTAAGCGAAGGGGTAAGCCTTGTGCTTACCCCTACTATTCTTTCCAGAGGAATGGAAATAAGATAACGCTCAATAGAAATGTGGTAATCGACAAACCGCCTAATGCGATGATGTATGCTTGAATTTCCGAAAAATCTGCGCCAACCATTGCACGCGCCGAACCGGCCAGCAACACCAACAATATCGGTAGCATCAGCGGAAAGCCCAAAATAGCCGATAAAGCGGGGTGGTTTTTTACCTTTACAGATATTCCATTTATCAGTGTAAGCACACCAGCAAAACTCAATCCTGCCAACAAGCATAAGACAAAAAACACACCGTTGTGAAAAATAGCGTTACCCAAAAAAACGGCATACAACAACCAATTCAACAGAGCCAATAGGCCGAAAATTATCGCATTAAATATTAACTTGGCAATCATCAATTCAGCGGGAGAACACAAGGTGTAAAAGTAAAAATACCTCCCGCCACTTTCTCTTTGAAAGCTCCTAGAGGAAATAATCATTGCGCCGAAGAGATAGGTAATCCAAAACAAGGCCACCCATACTTCTGGACGAATAATGGCATTGAACACCAAATAAACAATGTAGACAGTGGAAAGCAGGTACAGTACCATTGACAAGCTTTGAAATGGCTGACGCCACTCCAACAATACGTCTTTTTTTATGAGCGCAAAAATTCTTCGATGATTCACTTGGCAAAGGTAAAGCACACATCTCATCATATATTTGCGTAGATAAAAACAATTACCCAAATTTTGAGTTTTAATATCTTAATACCAAACATCATGTTTAAAATAGCCACAACCATTCTATTGGCCTTCGCTTTTTATGCTTGTTCGCAAAAAGAAGCCGCCCAAAACATTGAACTAGCCATGAACACCACCAACAATCCATCTTTCTACGACTTTAGCGTAACCAATATCGACGGTCAACCTTTTGATTTTTCTCAATTTAAAGGAAAGCGGGTTCTAATCGTCAACGTCGCATCCAAATGCGGATACACCAAGCAGTACGAGCAACTTCAAGAACTCTACAGCGAATTGGGAGGAGAAACATTTACGATCATTGGCTTTCCTGCCAACAACTTTATGAATCAAGAACCCGGATCTGAAGAAGACATCAAGGCCTTTTGCCAGAAAAATTACGGCGTCACCTTTCCGATGATGAGCAAAATTAGCGTGAAAGGCAAAGACATCCACCCTTTATATAGTTGGTTAACCGATAAAAATCAAAACGGCGTAGACGATTTTAAAGTAAAATGGAACTTCCACAAGTTTCTCGTCGATGAAAATGGTGTCCTCGTCACAGACTATGCATCTTCCGTTTCGCCTATGTCGGAAGAAATTGTTTCCTTTGCCGAAGGAAAATAATTTCATCTAGATATTTATAATGACTAAAGTAGACGTATTAGCCATTGGCGCGCATCCTGATGATGTGGAGCTTGGCTGCGGCGGGGCTATTGCCAAATTTATCGCCGAAGGAAAAACGGTAGCCATATTAGACCTCACAAAGGGAGAAATGGGCACCAGAGGTTCAGAAGAAAAGCGAAAACAAGAAGCCGAGGATGCCGCAAACATTCTTGGTGTTACCCACAGGGCGCAAGCCAACTTAGCCGATGGCTGGATCAGCAACGACCAAGCCTCACAGCTGGAAGTAATCAAATGGATTCGTCATTTTCAACCCACATTAATACTTATCAACGCGCCTACCGATAGGCATCCTGATCATCCACACGCTGCTAATTTGTGCGTAGACGCAGCGTTCAAATCCGGATTAAAGAACGTTGTCACTGAGCATTTAGGCCAATCACAAAGTGCTCATAGACCGAAAAACCTTTTTCATTACATACAGTTCTGGAACATCGAGCCGGATGTTATTATGGACATCTCCGGTTATTTGGATAAAAAACTTGCCGCGGTCAAAGCGTATGACTCTCAGTTTTACAATCCTAAAAGCGATGAACCAAAAACCGTCATTTCTTCGAAAAACTTTCTCGACAGTGTTATTTATCGTGCACAAGACATGGGTCGTCACATATACAAAGAGGCCGGCGAAGGATTTATCAAAGCACAACCTATAGGTTGTAACTCGCTCCTAGATATCCTCATTTAGACCATCAACGACTGCCTGAGCAACAATTTTTGACAGTGGCTTATCTAGCATTGCCTGTATATATGGTGTTTCAAATGACTTTATTTCATCTGAGCCATCAAGGGATGAAGAAACCATGTACACATGGGCGCCTTGCAGCACATCACTGAAGGCATCATAGAGCAGTTCAAGCATTTCAAAACCATTCATAACGGGCATACGAATATCCACGAACAATAAGCGCAAATTCTGCGGAGAAGTGCGCAAAAAGGACTGTGCCTCCTCCAAAGATTGTGCTGAAAACACCTCAGCTTCTGGCGCTACCGATTGAATCATTTTTCTATTGATCAACAAATCAATGGGATTATCGTCAATGACTAATACTTTCACATTTGATGCTTTAACAGATTAATGAGCAAATATAGTATTTGATTGGCTTATTTTTTGTGTAATTAGTCAAAAAAATTACTGGGAAAATTGAAACAATACTTTCATGATTAAATTACATTAAAATCAGATTAGAATGATGATTTCGGTTTGATTTTTGCATTGAACAGACACATTTTGAAGTAAACAATAAAAATGTAAACAGCAATATACCCTTACACATATGAGATGATCGATTTGGTCACTACTCATTGATTTTAAAACAATCGTAAAACACAAATAGACCCAGTGCCCAATGTTAAAACAGATATTTTTTGCGTTTCTATTCTCAATATCGGCAAGCTCCTTTGCGCAAATGCCACTAAGTGGATTCCTTTCTGATGACATTTTTACAGAACAACCCGACACCAATGAGATGGTGCAAGACGACTTGCCAGTAGTGGAAAAACTCAAATACATCAAGCAACCGGGACTAGCAAATGCGGCTTCAAAAATTTATTCTGCCGATCGCAACTATTCCATTAGTGGTTTTCTAGAACTCAATAATGTCAACTACTTAGGAAAAACCGACCCCGATGTTGTTGATCAAGACCTTGAACTCGGCTATACTGGGCTATATAGACTTGGTCTTTACTTTGGCTATAAATTTTCCGATCGATGGATATTTAACAGTGAAGTACAAGCCGAGTTTCTCCATGATGGAATTAGAGCAACCGATGGGGAATTTAATCTAGAAGTCATGATGGATTACCTTTGGAAAACCGAACTAAGTTTTCGCTTTGGTAATTTCCCAATGCCTTTGGGTTATGTCAACGTCATGGAAGAACCCACCGCTTTTTTTACCGTTAACCGTCCGGAAGTAGAGCGCATCCTCATTCCTACACAATGGTTGGAACCAGGGGTGATGGCCTACGGTAAGATTTTTGGCACAGAATATAACATTGGAGTGGTTAAAGGCCTTGATGCCACTCAGTTTTCCGAAGGCGCATGGATCAGGCCTGCGCGTT
The DNA here is from genome assembly GCA_003566715.1 of Cryomorphaceae bacterium. Taxonomy (GTDB): domain Bacteria; phylum Bacteroidota; class Bacteroidia; order Flavobacteriales; family Schleiferiaceae; genus CSBr16-58. The sequence goes on from PXCF01000012.1 coordinate 9,253, forward strand.
ATCACTGGTGGGAAAACCCTCAAGACCTTGCAGGTTTTTTGAAATTTGCCTATCACGACATTAAAGATTTAGAAGTGGCAGCAGCCGGTTATTACGGAACAGCCAATCGCGGTCATATCAATCCAGAAAGCGGCGATAGAATCAATACCTCTGTTGGGATGGCGACAACTTACATAGATTATACCATAGGCAATGTTTCACTCTTTGGCCTGGGTATGTATGGCTGGCTTAATGGCACCGACGATATAGCTATGGTTCAGCGTCACCGAATCATGGACCCTCTTCAACCTATCCCGGTTCTCGGTAGTGAAACTTACGGAGGCTACGCGGAAATACGCTGGGATATCTTGCCAATTTTAGGTAAAGAAACTGACCAAAAATTACCCCTATTCTTCCGATATGAACGGTTAAACACGCATGGTGCTGTGGGATTTGTCCCCTTGGAACGAAGTAGCCCTGTAAACCCCTCGGTCCCCAGTGAACTTAACGAAACCAATATCACCAATCTTGTATTTGGTATAAATTACCGTCCGGCAAGAAATATCGCCATCAAAGCCAACTACACCCACCGTATCAACGAATCCATGTACGAAAAATCAAACCTTCAACCCAGCAGACTAGAGTTTGGGTTGGGAATCATTTTTTAGTATGGTGTCTGGGGTTATCTTTGCCGGGGTTATAATTAATAATTGAGGATGGAGGGGTTGGCCTTGTGCTAACGCTAATCGTACCTAAGGCAGCTATCGGACTTTATAGACAGACACTAATAAGTCTGCAAAAAAGAAAGTGGCTGCTCTAGAAAGTTCGAGAGCAAGGCTTGCGAAATCTAAAAAAAGCGGAGTTTACACATAGTAAATGAGCATTTTTTAGATGAGCATAACGCAGCTATCGGACTTTATAGACAGACACTTATTATTTGGCCCCGTAGTACAATGGATAGTATATAGGTCTCCGGAACCTAAGATCCAGGTTCGATTCCTGGCGGGGCTACACTTTTAAATACAGCAACAAATATTGCCGTTCGTAAAAACACCACCTTAAATAGCTTCGAGTATAATGAATGCCTTGGTTTTTCTAGCCAATGAAAACTATGCAGAATATGCGAAGCAAATGGTATTCTCTGCAAGGCGCTATGGACATTGGGAAGACGATATCATATTGTTGAAGTGGGGAGCGTTTGACACCTCGTGGTTTGAGCAAAGAGGCGTTATGATTGAAGATGTGTCATCGGCCGACTTTAATTTTGGCGATTTACCGGATCAACAGGCCGTCTATTTTGCAAAAATCATCCTTTTCCATCCCAAGTTCTCTCGTTGGAAAAAAATGGTGTATCTCGACACAGATATGCTCATACGTCGTGATATCAGACATTTGTTGAGCTACAATGGTTTCGCTGCTGCAGACGACTGTTTTCGCTACCCGGTGATTCATCAAATGGCACCAATTGATAGCGACTGGAGCCAAGCGCGAATAAACCAAGTTTTGTCAAAATCTGCACTTCGTGCTGCGAGCTTCAATTCAGGAATGATGGTTATTCCTACTGCTTCAAATACGCATAAAACATTCCATACGCTGTGTGAGCTTACCGCTGAATACTGGCGAGAGTCTGCATATTATGATCAAGGAATTCTCAATATGCACCTCAACCCCATTCGCAAGCGCGTCCCTTATGTTTTTAATGACTATTACCTATCAGAAGACTTTAACCGCCGTGGATTGATTCGTCGGTTTTCCGATAGATATTCAGTGATATTACACATCATCCATCCGAGTAAGCCGTGGAGTAAAGACAATCCTTATTACAGTGAATGGAAGTCTCGAATGGATGCTGCATATGCATCCAGTGAATATTCAATAAGCGGCATATCACCTGCGCCAATTGGAACTTTTTTGGTAGATTTTGTAAACCGATGGAATATTGCAGGCCTTTATTTTAAGGGCTGGTGGCTGGACCGCTATCGTGAATTCAAGTGGCTTCTCACGGGTATATTTGCAAAAAAGAGCCATAAATCGTGAATGCCATAGCTTTACTTGCCGACGAAGG
>PXCF01000028.1 GCA_003566715.1 Cryomorphaceae bacterium
ATTGACTCAAATCGAACAGCAGTTAGGCAAGATCTAATAGCTGGAGCGAACATTGCTCAGGCATTATACATAAAACCAAATCTCCTTGGTGGTGCTGGTGGTAATTTTGCAAGACTTGAGGAATCTATATTGGTTAGTTTATTGATACCTGGTAGTATGAACGGGGGCAATCAATGGGAAAATGAAAACGGTGTTTACGATTTAATTGAACACGAATCGGCTACGTTTAAGCAAGAGATCGAACGCATTGACGACAACAAAAGCATTGTCCGCATCACCATCAGCAAAGGGTTTCCAAAAATCAATTCTACGTACCCCATCAGCGGGTTATCTGGTGAGATGCAACCATATCTCCAGCCAACCTCACATATCCAAAGTGATGCCCCGGAAATTAAACGTGTGGCAGATATGATAAAGAGCAACACCGATTTTGACAATGACTTATGGCACTTGGTTAGTGCGGTTCTTCGCTGGAATCACGGAACACTTCGCTACGGAAATCCTTCAGATATACCAACTGCTTTAGATGCTTACAACGAGACCTTTGTCAATTGTATTGGCTTTGTTCATTTACCGGCAGCCATTTTACGAAACATGGGTATTCCCGCCCGGGTGGTGCGCACATTTATGGTGCGCGGCAGCCGACTTACGCGTCACTACTTGCTGGAGGTTTACTTTCCCGAAGACGATGTATGGGTAACCTTTGAACCCCAAACACTTAGTACACCCATACGGGGAAACGTGGCAGTTTTTGTCGATAACAACTGGAACCAGCAAGAACACATCGTCTCGAGAAATTTCAGCATTGACCCCAAGACGTTTGTCCGCCACGGAGTGCCATATCAGGTCAAACCGATAGACGAAACCGGTCAGCTGCCGAGACACAATTTTGACCCGGACGGCTTTGATATTCCTCCGTCCTTGGGCCTGACGGTTTCCGGCTACGGAGAAGATGTCGTTGCCATTGGTTATGGCGAACCCAAACCGGGACCACGAATGAATTCCGAGACCCACCTCGAACAAGCAGAAATCGTTTTCTACACACCGAAGGGAGATGGATACCACACGCAATCTTTTGCGGCGGAGGACGTCGTGGAAGGTGAATATTTACCTCGAGGTTGGAATGGCGGCTCTTACCCCAATCAAGCGTATACCATTTCTGGGACGACCTTCGGAACCAACTTTGCCAAACCCAATCCACAGTTGAGGACACATATGCACGAGCGTTGGACATTTGTCCTGTTCAATCGCTTTTTGCAACAACCCGATGAAACTGCGCAACCTTGGCGAGCGTCTGTTCCCAATAGACAATACTTTAGAGGTGACACCTTACAAAGGGGTATGTTGGCCATTTTTCATAAAAGCGACGGTGGCGAATGGAAGCACCATCAAAATATATTCAATCCTTTTATCAGCGAAACCAATCACTTCGGAGATGAGGTTGTCGTAACCGGCAATACCATGTTTGTCAGCGCCGCCAATACCATGGTCAACGAATCTCAATCCGGCGAGGTTGTGGTCTATGAATTAGACAGAAACAATCAGTGGCAGTTTGCACATACCATAAAACGCGAAAGTCCTGAGCGTCGAATCAGATACGGAAACAAGATCGCCGCCGATGACCAGCACCTGATCATCGCCGATTTAAAGGGTCTGCATATTTATGACCGCCGCGGTAAAAACTATGACAAAGCCGATTACATTCCATTCGACTTTGGCGTGGATTCAGTCATTGTTGATGAACATAACCCAACGGAAGATGTGATCACCTCATTGAGCATGGACGGTCGACGGATTGCCGCCGGCTTTGGACACTTCAATGGACAAGGCACCCAAAGTGGAGCGGTTATGATATTTGAAAAAGAGGGCGATAAGTGGATGCAGACCACTTGTTTCACGCCGGAGGAAATCCAAGAAAACAATCAATTTGGCATCAATGTCGCACTTAAAGGCCATCAGTTATTTGTCAGCGCCCACCACATGGGAACGTCACTAGGGACAAACTCTGGCGGCATCTTCGTTTTTGAACCGTTGGAAAATGACCTGTGGGTATCGACGGCATTGATGCGGGCAAAAGGACTGATTCCCCAACCATTTTCCGGCGAACCAACCGGAAAAGGCGGTGAGAATCTCGGATTTGACATGGTTGTATTAGACGAACAAGTCATCGCCGGTGCGCCCGGTATTTTTATGCGTAACTTTTCCAAAAACTGGGGGAGCATTTACACATTTGACATTCCTCAAAGTGCTTTTGAATTAACGTCAATTGAATCTGAGCAAACCGTTCAATCCGGTATTGTATCGGTAGAACCCAATCCCACCTTTTCTATTTCGCAGATGGAATTTGAATTAAATCAATCGACCACGGTTTCCCTTTACTTACTCGATGAAAATGGCAAAAAGCACCATCCATTTATCGACAGTAGATCCATGAAAAAAGGGCGCTACACCATCGGTTTAGACCTATTGGATGTAACGCCCGGAAATCATCAATTGATTTTAGAAACCAGTCAAGACAAGTACACGTTTGACCTTTTGCGTGTATCGCGGTTGGAAACGGAAGCTATCGAGTAACACATTTTCTCAATCTTCCAGTACGCCAAACTTACCATTATTAAAATCATCAATCGCTTGAATAATCTCTTGTTGGGTATTCATCACAAAAGGACCGTGTGCGGCAATTGGCTCATTTAGCGGTTCGCCGCTGAGCACCAATACAATTGCTTTTTCATTGGCTTTTACCGTGAAATCGCTGTCGTTGTTTTCAAATAACACCAGGTGATTGGTATCTACCTGCTCGGTATCGTTGACGACGACACTGCCTTCAATTACCAGCAAACACGTGTTGTAGTGCTTGGGAAAACTGAAGTCTGCACCCCCGCCAGCTTCGAGCTTGGCGTTCATCATATGCACCGGAGAAAACGTACTTGCCGGGCCTTTTGCATCGCGGTATACGCCTGCTATGACATCAATCAATCCGGCATTATCAGGCAATTTGTACTTGTTGACATCAGCGTTGGTAATACCTTGGTATTTTGGCGCCGACATTTTGTCTTTGGCCGGTAGGTTGACCCACAACTGAACCATTTGGAAGTCACCACCTTCTTTACTGAAGTTTTCTTCGTGATATTCTTTGTGCAAAACACCGGACGCAGCGGTCATCCATTGCACATCACCTTCACCAATAACGCCACCGCCTCCACTGCTGTCGTGGTGCGCAACTTTACCCTTATAAGCAATGGTAACTGTTTCAAATCCGCGGTGTGGGTGTACCCCAACGCCTCGGGGTTTGTCACTCGGCGGAAAATAAAACTTTGAATTGTAATCCATCATGATAAACGGATCCATTCTTCTCATATCCAAACGATAACCCGATGGAATAAAATTATGTACGCGAAAACCATCACCTACAAAATGTGGCTCTCTGGGCGGAACGACGACTTCAATGCTTCTGAGTTTCATAACATGTCTATTTTAAATTCACGGCAAAATTACGCCGATGCGCCTCGCCCCACATTGATGTATGATAAGATTAAGGTAGGCGTGTAGAATCTGTTCGCCCACTTTCACATACGTTACCATACTTTCCAGTTGAGCAACGTGCTCTCGGTTTTTTAAGTAATTGACGAATGGTGTGTCCATGAATGTTGATGGTATATATCGACAAAGCTACTTGTTATTTAGGTTATGAGTGGGAAATACCAACATTCATTTACGAATCTATGCATCATAACTTTAAAAGTTGTAATTTTATTCTTTGACAAACCAATAATCATAAAACCATGAAAAAAAGAACAACACTTATCATGCTTCTCCTCTTGTTGGGTAGTTTTGCAGCATGGTGTCAGGGAATTGATGTCAAGTCTATAGAAATTATACCTGAATATCCAGTAATTACCGATTCGGTAAAGGTAAGAGTGGAGGTGCTTGGCACAGATTATGGCCATAAAATTTATGATAGCCTCTCCATTTCAGGAGATACCATCCATATTAAGTATTGTGTTTTTTTATCCCCATTCGCGGCAGGCCGAGTATTTACCGACACCTTTGAACTCGGCACACTTGCTGCAGGCGATTACACCGTACAGGTAAAAGCTTATAAGTCTTTAGATACGCTTAATTGCAACACCCCTGTTGGTACGGCAAGTGATACCAAATCCTTCAATGTCACGGATAACTTTTCCGTAAAAGAAGAAATATTGAATAATGGACTTTCTGCGCATGTAATGCCCAACCCTGCGAAAAACCTACAGCAATTAATTCTAAAAACAGAAAAGGCCGGGAATATCAGCATTCAAATTTGTGACCTATCCGGGCGTGTGATAATGGATGTTGTTTCGGGAAATGTGCTAGCGGGAGAGCACAGTTTTACTGCAGACCTTACCAATTTAAAAAGTGGCATGTATGTGTATAGAATTTCATACGGTGATAACATTTTGATTTTAAAGACCTTGAAAAAGTAATATTTATACAATGAGTCATTCACCCTCTTCGAGAATGATGCTCCGCACACGTTTCATAATCTCTTGCTGTGGATGCGGAGCGTCATTGATGTATTGTGTTACCTGTGCGTTCATGTGATTCGTATTTATATGCCATTAAAAAGTACAGTGTAATAACATTAAAATGACACCTTCAAAGTCATCAAAAAAAAAGCCCCACATTCGTGAGGCTTTTAGTATTGGTTTATAATATAGGAAAGTATATCTCCCTTTATTTACGCATTGAATTTTTTCTTCAACAATTCAGTCGTGGTAGAACCCGGACGTTCGATGGGGAAGCCGAGGGCGCGATCCCAAATCAAACTGGCCATGGTACCTAGGGCACGACTTACACCAAACATAACGGTGTAGAAGTCATACTGCGTCAATCCGTAGTGCATCAACAGCTGTCCGGAGTGTGCATCGACGTTAGGCCAAGGGTTTTTCACTTTACCTGTATCTTTAAGAATCTCCGGCACCACTTCGTAAACGCGGCTTACGATGAGGAATAACTCGTCGTGTGGCATGTGCTTCTCTGCAAACTCGCGCTGTGCGGTGTAACGTGGATCGGTTTTACGCAATACAGCGTGACCAAATCCGGGCACAACTTTGCCATCGGCCAAGGTCTTCTTCACGTAATTGGCGATTTGCTCTTTGGAAGGCAATCCGCCACCCAGTTCGTCGCGCATACCTAAAGTCCAACGAATCACTTCTTGATTAGCCAATCCGTGTAGTGGTCCGGCCAAACCGGCCATACCGGCGGTGAATGACAAATAAGGATCGCTCAAGGCACTACCCACCAAGTGGATGGCGTGCGCTGATACGTTTCCACCTTCGTGGTCAGCGTGAATGGTCATGTACAAGCGCATGAGCTCATAGAACTCTTCGTTGTTGAATCCAAGCATGTGAGCGAAGTTACCCGACCAGTCAAGCTTGCTGTTGGGCTCAATATGGTCACCTTCGTGATACATACGACGGTAGATATAAGCGGCAATACGCGGCAAACGCGCGATGAGGTTCATGGCATCCTCGTAGGTCGGACTCCAGTAGTCTTTTTTGCTGATGCCCTCGCGGTAAGCGCGTTGGAATTCAGACTCGGTACGCAAAGCAGTGATACCGGCAATGAACTGCGTCATAGGGTGCGCGTGCTTAGGGAACGCATCGATGATGCGGAAAACGTGATGGGGCACATTGGCACGACGCATCCAGTTGTTACTCATGCGACGAACGTCGTCCTCAGAAGGCAATTCGTTCATTAGCATCAAGTAGAATACGCCCTCTGGAAGCGGCTCGTTACCTCCCGGATAGCTGGGAAGTTTTTCTTGTAATTCGGGAATACTATAACCGCGGAAACGAATGCCTTCTTCAGCATCTAATTTTGAAGTCTCTGTAATAAGGGCAGGCATACCGCGCATACCGGCGTAAAGCTGAGAAACTTTAATTTCACCAATCACCTCGTCGCCGTGTGCAGCGATAAAGTCCTTGACTTCTTTGACAGATTGCTCAATTCTCGACTCGAAATACTCTTTTAGTTTATCCATGTTGTGGTGTTTTTTAAATTATGATGTACGTAATGAAAGTTTGGGGAATACAGCCGTGTGCTGTAGTTGTTCCTCGATGCGAATCAACTGGTTGTACTTGGCCATACGGTCGGAGCGAGATGCGGAACCGGTTTTGATTTGTCCTGTTTGCAGCCCAACAGCCAAATCAGCGATAAAAGCGTCTTCAGTTTCGCCACTGCGGTGACTCATCACGCAGCTGTATCCTGAGCGGTGTGCGAGGTTCACCGCGTCGATGGTTTCGGTAAGGGTACCAATTTGATTCACTTTAATCAGAACGGAGTTGGCAATGTCTTGTTCAATACCGCGTTGAATGCGATCAACGTTGGTCACAAACAAATCGTCACCGACCAATTGAACGCGATCACCTACTTTGTCTGACAAACTTTTCCACCCATCCCAGTCGTCTTCGTCCATGGCATCTTCCAAGGAAATGATGGGGTATTTTTTCACCCACTCGGTCCAGTAATCGGCGAGCTCCTCACTGCTGAGTACTTTCCCGTCGCTCTTTTTGAACTCGTAGGCTTTCTTTTCTTTGTTGTAAAATTCGGAGGCAGCGGCATCCATGGCAATGGCCAAATCTTCTCCAGGCTTATAGCCTGCTTTTTCGATGGCCGTTAGGACCGTTTCTATGGCTTCTTCGTTGGATTTAATGTTGGGCGCAAAGCCCCCCTCGTCGCCAACGTTGGTTGAATAACCTTTGCTGCTAAGTACTTTTTTCAAGTGGTGAAACACTTCTGTTCCCATGCGAAGTGCATCAGAGAATGTATCCGCGCCAATCGGCATGACCATAAACTCTTGAAAATCGATAGAGTTATCGGCGTGACTGCCACCGTTGAGAATGTTCATCATAGGAACCGGCATGGTACGTGCACCTACCCCACCGAGATACTGGTGAAGTGGAAGGTAAGCATTGATGGCGCCTGCACGGGCGGCGGCCAAGGATACGGCCAACATAGCATTGGCGCCAAGTACCGATTTATTATCTGTTCCATCCAAAGCAATCATGGCATAATCAATGGCCGTTTGGTCAAAGATGTTCATGCCTTGAATTTGCTTGGCAATGATCTCATTGACGTTGTGAACGGCACGAAGTACGCCTTTGCCAACGTACATGCCTTCATCGCCATCACGCAGCTCTACCGCTTCGTGAATGCCTGTGGATGCGCCGGAAGGCACTGCCGCACGACCGCGAGCACCGTTATCGGTAATGACTTCGGCTTCTACAGTAGGGTTACCTCTTGAATCGAGGATTTGACGAGCAAAAACGGAGTGAATAACTGCCATGGATGGTGGAATTATTGTTTGTATGATTTGAGGAGGTTGATAAAGTCATCGAACAAGTATCGCGAATCGTGCGGACCGGGCGCAGACTCGGGGTGATACTGTACGGAAAACACCGGAAAGTCGGTCATGCGAATTCCAGCCACAGTTTGATCATTCAAGTGAATGTGTGTTAGTTCTACTCCTTCGGCATTTTTCACGTCATCCGGTGAAACAGCAAAACCGTGGTTTTGCGATGATATTTCACCCAAACCCGTTGTGGTATTGAGAATGGGGTGATTGATTCCTCGGTGACCGTGGTGCATTTTATAGGTCGACAACCCTTGCGAAAGCGCAATAAGTTGATGCCCCAAACAGATACCAAATACCGGTCGTTTCTTTTCTATTAGTGCCGATACAAAGGCATGTTCTTTCTCCATTGACGCCGGGTCTCCGGGACCGTTGGACAAAAAATACCCGTCGCAGGGCCAAGAAGTAAATTCTTCAATGCTTGTATGCGATGGAAACACTTTGATATAGCAATCGCGCTCGGCCAAACAGCGTAAAATATTGCGTTTGATACCAAAATCCATGGCGGCTACGCGATAGGTTGCACTTTCATTGCCAAAATAGAACGGTTCGTTGGTGGTAACTTTAGAGGCAAGTTCAAGGCCTTCCATGGAAGGTGCATTTCGCAGCTCTTCTTTCAAAGCGTCCAAGCGGTCCACTTCGGTAGTAATAAGAGCGTTCATGGCGCCTTCTTTTCTGATATAGCGGACAAGTGCACGGGTATCTACACCAGTAATGGCAACTTTATTTTCTTTAACAAAGTGATCGATCAGATCCGCACTTTTGGCGGTACGTGATCCTTTATGGGTGAAATTACGACAAACCAATCCGGCTATCTTGATGGTATCGGACTCTGCTTCATCGTCCATGACGCCGTAGTTTCCGATATGGGCATTGGTGGTTACCATGATTTGCCCAAAGTAAGAAGGATCGGTAAAAATTTCTTGATAACCGGTCATCCCGGTATTAAAACAGATTTCGCCTACTGCTGTGCCGTCTGCACCAGTAGATATGCCGTAAAAAACCGTTCCATCTGCTAAAAGAACGGCTGCTGGTTTTGAGGATGTTGATGGTTGTGACATATTGTTTGCAAAGGTAAGATTGGCGGTTGTTTTTTGGTAATACTTTTGGGTTGTCAAACTGAATGAAGCGTTAAAAAAAAAGGGACAGTGAATCCAGTTCACTGCCCCTTTTAATTGGTTATCAATCGAATGATTTATGCATTATCATCGGCTGATTGATCGTCTTTAGTCTCGTCAGCTTTTTTAGCTGCAGGCTTTTTCTTAGGAGCAGCTTCAGCCTTAGGGGCTTTATCCTCCTTAGCTTCTTTCTTTGGCGTTTCCGCTTGAGCAGCGGGGGTTTCTGCGGCATCAGTAGAAGCAGACGACTTTCCTCCACGACGGCTACGACGTGTCGTTTTCTTCTCTTCTTCTTTACCGGTATACATTTCGTTGTAATCAACCAGCTCAATCATGGCCATTTGTGCGTTGTCGCCCAAACGTGTACCCAACTTGATAATGCGGGTATATCCTCCGGGACGATCGCCTACCTTAACAGCAACGTCTCTGAAAAGCTCAGTAACGGCATGCTTGTTTTTAAGGTAACTAAAAACAATACGACGAGAATGTGTGGTATCGTTTTTAGACTTAGTGATGAGTGGTTCGATGAACTTGCGCAACTCGCGTGCTTTAGCGGCAGTGGTTTCAATGCGCTTGTGCTCGATAAGAGAACAGGCCATATTCGAAAGCATGGCTTTGCGGTGCGGGGCTGTACGCCCTAGGTGGTTAAACTTTTTTCCGTGTCTCATGGATGGTTATCTCTTTGTTCTGATTTGTTTCTCAACAAATCGGTCAATTATTCTTTGTCTAGTTTGTATTTGGATAAATCCATGCCGAATTCGAGGCCTTTGTTGGCAACAAGTTCATCGAGTTCAGACAAAGATTTCTTACCGAAGTTACGAAACTTCATCAAGTCGGATTTGGTGTAAGTTACCAAGTCGCCAAGTGTGTCTACTTCTGCTGCTTTCAAACAATTGAGTGCACGAACAGAAAGGTCGAGATCAGAAAGTTTGGTTTTTAGCAACTGACGCATGTGAAGTATCTCCTCGTCGTAAGTTTCAACTTCAGCTGTGGGCGCTGTTTCAATATCGATTAGTTCATCAGAGAACAACATGAAGTGCTGAATAAGGATTTTAGCAGCTTCGGTGAGGGCGTCTTGTGCGTGAACACTGCCGTCGGTCAAAATCTCAATGATGAGCTTTTCGTAGTCGGTTTTTTGCTCCACACGGAAGTTTTCAATGCTATATTTTACGTTTTTAATCGGCGTAAAAATGGCATCCAAAAAGATGGTTCCGGTAGGGGCTGTCAACTTGCGGTTGTCTTCAGCTGGTACGTATCCACGACCTTTATCGATAGAAAGTTCAAAATTGAGCTTTACAGAGCTGTCCATATTACAGATGACGAGATCCGGGTTCAATACCTGGAATCCACTTACAAATTGACCCAAGTCACCGGCGGTTAATTGGTCTTGACCGCTGATGGTGACCTTAACCGATTCGCTTTCTTGATCGTCTATTTGCTTCTTAAAGCGCACTTGCTTTAGGTTGAGAACAATCTCGGTAACATCTTCTACTACACCTTTGATGGTAGAGAACTCATGATCGACGCCATCGATACGCAATGAAGTTATTGCGTAGCCTTCAAGTGAAGATAAAAGAACGCGGCGGAGAGCGTTACCAATGGTTAATCCATAACCTGGTTCTAGGGGTCTAAACTCAAATTGACCTTCGAACTCGTTGGCGTAGTTGAGTACAACTTTATCTGGTTTCTGGAAATTCAAAATTGCCATAGTCGCGGGGAATGATTCAGTGATTACTTAGAGTACAATTCGACGATGAGCTGCTCCTTGATATTTTCAGGGATTTGCTCACGTTGTGGAACAACGATTAACTTACCAATCTTGGTATCGTTATTCCACTCAAGCCAGTCATGACTTTGACGGCTACCACCGAGGGATTCGCTGATAACGGACAAACTTTTAGACTTCTCGCGTACACCGATCTGGTCACCAGGCTTAACGGTGTAGCTTGGAATATTTACCAAATTACCGTTAACGGTAATGTGACGGTGAGAAACGAGTTGACGCGCACCGCGACGTGTAGGGGCAATGCCCAAACGATAAACGATGTTATCTAGACGCGTTTCGCATAGTTGTAAAAGCACTTCACCGGTAATGCCTTTGGCGCGGCTTGCTTTGTCAAACATATTGGCGAACTGACGCTCTAAAATGCCGTATGTATACTTTGTTTTTTGCTTTTCTGCCAATTGAACGGCGTATTCAGACTTCTTACCACGACGACGGTTATTACCGTGCATTCCGGGAGGATAGTTCTTGCGTTCAAGGGCACGATCGGGACCGAAGATGGGTTCCCCAAAACGGCGAGCAATTTTTGTTGATGGGCCTGTGTATCTTGCCATGTCTTTTTTCGCTTAAATGTGATTAATTAAACTCGTCTGCGTTTGGGAGGACGACAACCGTTGTGTGGTAAAGGAGTAATATCGATGATTTCGGTTACTTCAATACCTGCGTTGTGTAGTGAACGGATTGCAGACTCGCGGCCACTTCCGGGGCCTTTAACGAACACTTTAACCTTTTTAAGACCAGCTTCAACAGCAACTGTTGCAGCATCTTCGGCAGCTGTTTGAGCTGCGTAAGGTGTGTTCTTTTTAGAACCTCTAAAACCCATTTTACCGGCAGAAGACCAAGAGATGACCTGTCCGTTATTGTTGGTTAAAGAGATGATGATATTGTTGAAGGTAGCACTCACGTGCGCTTGTCCTACAGATTCAACAACGACTTTGCGTTTCTTATTGCTTTTGGTTGACTTTGCCATTGCTCAAAAATTATTTGGTTGCCTTCTTCTTGTTAGCAACAGTTTTGCGGCGTCCCTTGCGGGTACGAGAGTTGTTCTTGGTTCTTTGTCCACGGAGTGGAAGACCAACACGGTGACGGATACCACGGTAGCAACCGATGTCCATCAAACGCTTGATATTCAACTGTGTTTCAGAGCGCAATTCACCTTCTACTTTGAAGTTGTCGGTGATAGCAGTACGAATCGCGGTGATTTGATCATCATTCCAATCGTTCACTTTGATGTTGTAATCAACATCGGCCATGTCGAGGATGTGACGAGCGCGGCTGCGTCCGATTCCGAAAATGTAGGTGAGTCCAATCTCGCCTCTCTTTTGTTTGGGTAAATCTACCCCTGAAATTCTAGCCATATGAAAATGGGTTTAACCTTGTCTTTGTTTGAACTTAGGATTTTTCTTGTTGATCACGTATAAGCGACCCTTGCGGCGTACAATCTTGCACTCCGGACTTCTTTTTTTAAGTGAAGCTCTTATTTTCATTGCTGCAGTTTTTAGTATCGGTAAGTTATTCTTGCTTTGGTCAAATCGTATGGAGACATCTCCATTTTAACTTTATCTCCGGGCAATAGCTTGATGTAGTTCATCCGCATTTTTCCGGAAATGTGTGCCGTAACAATATGACCATTTTCCAATTCTACGCGAAAAATCGCGTTGGACAATGCCTCAATAATTGTTCCGTCTTGTTCTATCAGTGATTTCTTTGACATATTGTCGTAAATCTTTTTTAAATGTTCACAGTAGAACGACCCTTCATTCTACCTGATTTCATCAAACCATCGTAGTGGCGTGCCAGCAAATAACTCTCTATTTGCTGTAACGTATCCAATACAACCCCAACCATAATCAGTAAGCTTGTACCACCGTAGAAGTAAGCAAACTGGGTATTGATATCCGCACGCATCGCAAATGCCGGTAAAATGGCAAGGATGGCCAGGAAAATCGAACCAGGCAAGGTTATTCTACTCAATACAGTATCTAAGAACTCAGCGGTTTGTTTACCAGGTTTAATACCGGGAACAAAGCCACCATTGCGCTTTAGATCTTCAGCCATTTGATTCGTATTGATTTGAATAGCCGTATAGAAATAGGTGAATAAGATTATTAATACTGCAAAGATCAGATTATACCAAAATCCGGCGATATCGCTGAATAAAGTCACAATGATATTGGTACTAGCTCCGTCGCCACCGGTATAGCTCAACACGGTAATCGGGATGAACATAATGGCTTGTGCGAAAATGATGGGCATAACACCCGCGGCATTAACTTTAAGTGGAATGTACTGGCGTGCAGAGGATGCACCTTGAGCCAATCGGCCACCAGCAACACGTTTGGCGTATTGCACAGGCACTTGTCGAACGGCTTGAACCAACGCTACAGCGAGGATGATGACGACAAACAGAGCGGCAATTTCAATGATGAACAACACCAAACCACCACCTTGACTTTCGAAGCGAGAGAATAACTCTTGCAAGAAACTCTGTGGCAAAGTGGCAATAATACCCACCATAATCAACAAGGAAATACCGTTGCCAATTCCTTTATCGGTGATACGTTCTCCAAGCCACATGGCGAAAACCGTTCCCGCCACCAATACGATGATTCCCATTGTCCAAAACAATTGGGTTGGAATGGTTAACTGTACACCTTGTGCGGCAAGGTTGGCCAAATATCCCGGTGCTTGAGCCGCGGTGATTAAAATGGTCAAAGAGCGGGTCAACTGATTCTTCTTCTTTCTGCCACTTTCTCCTTCTTTGTCCATCTTTTGAATGGCAGGTACAGCTACGGCCATCAATTGAATAACAATGGAAGCCGAAATGTAGGGCATGATTCCCAAGGCAAGAATTGAAGCGTTGGCGAAAGCTCCTCCGGTGAAGGCGTTCAATATACCTAGTAGACCACTTTCTGTTTGGCTTTCTAGTCCAGACAAACTTTGGTGATCGATACCGGGCAACACAACATTCGATCCTACACGAAAGATGAGCAATAGACCAAGTGTAAGAAGAATTTTTTGACGCAATTCTTCAATTGCCCAGATGTTCTTTAAGGTTTCTATAAAACGCTTCATTCGCAGAATATCTTAGAGGGATTCAATTTTACCACCGGCTTTCTCGATGGCTTCTTGTGCAGATTTGGAGAACTTGTGTGCGGTTACATTAACTGCAGCCTTAAGCTCACCACGACCCAAAACTTTGATCAAGTCACTTTTACCGGCAACACCTAAAGAGATAAGAACCTCTGGAGATACGGTATCGGTAATTTTCTTTTCGTCGATCAATGTTTGAATAACGTCCAAATTGATGGCTTTATATTCAACGCGATTGGGATTGGTAAATCCAAACTTAGGCACGCGACGTTGAAGAGGCATTTGTCCACCTTCAAATCCCATTTTTTTGCTGTAACCACTGCGGCTCGTTTGTCCTTTGTGACCGCGAGCAGCGGTGTCACCGGTACCAGAACCTTCTCCACGACCAAGACGACGCTTGGTTTTGGTAGAGCCTTTGGCTGGTTTTAGGTTGTGTAAGTTCATAGTGATGTATTGTTTAGGTCAATTACTTGACGTTTTCTACCGTAATCAGGTGGTTAACTTTATTGATCATCCCTTGTATCTGCGGAGTTAATTCCACTTCAACAGTTGAGTTCATTTTGTTGAGCCCGAGTGCCGTCATGGTATCTTTCTGACGCTTTGGGCGTTTAATGGTACTACGTACCTTGGTAATTTTTACTTTGGCCATGATGCTCAGAATTATCCGTTAAATACTTTTTCCATGGAGATGCCACGTGTTTTGGCAATGGTGCGTGGATCGCGAAGACTGAGAAGTGCATCGAAGGTTGCTTTTACCACGTTATGCGGGTTAGAAGAACCTTTAGACTTCGCCAATACGTCATGAACACCACAGCTTTCAAGCACGGCACGCATGGCACCACCGGCGATTACTCCGGTACCGTTGGCAGCTGGACGCAAGAAAATGCGTGATCCACCAAATTTTCCGTTTTGTTCGTGAGGAATGGTACCTTTATAGATGGGCACACGTACCAGGTTTTTCTTAGCATCCTCTACTGCCTTGGAGATGGCTTCAGATACTTCTTTAGATTTACCAGTACCGTACCCGGCTACACCAGCTTCGTTTCCAACAACCACGATTGCGGTAAATCCGAAGGTACGTCCACCTTTAGTTACTTTAGTTACACGGTTGATGGCTACCAAACGATCGGTTAATTCCAAACCGCTGGGCTTTACGCGTTGAATGTTTTTCAATTTACTCATGCCTGATTAAAATTTAAGTCCGCCTTCACGTGCACCTTCAGCCAATGCTTTTACGCGTCCGTGGTATAAATAACCACCACGGTCAAAGCTACATGTTTCTATGTTGGCTGCCAGTGCTTTTTCAGCGAGCATTTTTCCGAGTTCACGGGATTGATCGACTTTGTTACCGCTGGCGTCTTTTAGTTCATTGACGGACGATACACCTACGATGGTTTTACCATTGAGATCGTCGATCAACTGAGCATAAATCGCTTTGTTACTGCGGTAAACAGAAAGGCGTGGACGTTCGGGTGTACCCGATACAATTTTGCGAATGCGCTTGCGAATGCGAGTTCTGCGCTGTAATTTACTTGTCGCCATAGTTAATTATTTTGCGGCTGTTTTACCAGCTTTTCTACGAATTTGTTCTCCTACATAGCGGACACCTTTTCCTTTGTAAGGTTCAGGCTTACGCAATGAACGAATTTTTGCGGCGGCCATTCCGAGAAGTTGCTTATCGTAAGAGCTAAGGTGAATCAATGGATTTTTACCTTTTTGCATCTCAGCTTCAACTTTAACTTCATCTGGAAGGGCTACGAGGATATTGTGAGAATAACCGAGGCTTAGATCAAGGTTTTGACCTTGAGAAGCGGCGCGGTAACCTACACCTACAAGTTCCAAAGAAATCTTGTAGCCTTCACTTACGCCGATCACCATGTTTTGGATCAGTGAACGGTAAAGACCGTGCTTTGCTTTGTGAGGCTTAGATTCACTTGGACGCTTTACCTCTAAAACATTGTCGTTAATATCAATGATAAACTCAGTCTCAATTTCCTGAGTGAGGGTTCCCAACTTACCTTTAACGGTGACAACGCCATTATTGATGTTGATGTCAACGCCTTGAGGGATGGTGATTGGTGCTTTTCCTATTCGGGACATGTCTTTGTACTTAAATGATTAGTATACGAAACAGAGCACTTCGCCTCCTACGTTATTCTGACGAGCTTGCTTATCCGTCATCACACCTTTGTTGGTCGATACGATGGCAACACCCAATCCATTGATTACTCGTGGAAGTTTATCTGAACGTTTGTATTGACGCAATCCCGGACGGCTAACTCGACTGAGGTGGCGGATGGCCGGTTGCTTAGAAACCGGATCGTACTTCAATGCAATTTTGATATTGCCTTGATTATTATCGGTTTCTTCTTTCTTAAAGTTCAGGATATACCCTTGTTCGTGCAAAATTTTACACATCGCCATACGCATATTGCTGGCGGGTACGTTTACAATCTTGTGACCGGCCATGCTGGCATTGCGGATGCGGGTCAAAAAATCTGATATAGGATCTGATAACATTTCTTACTCTTTACAGATTACCAACTTGCTTTCTTAACTCCGGGGATCAAACCGGCATTTGCCATTTCACGGAACGTCACACGGCTGAGACCAAACTGACGCATGTAACCACGTGGTCTACCGGTCAACTTGCATCGATTGTGCTTGCGCACAGGTGATGCATTCTTTGGAAGCTTTTGCAGTGCTTCATAGTCGCCCGCCTCTTTCAAAGCAGCGCGCTTTTCGGCGTATTTGTCAACCATTTCAGCGCGTTTGCGCTCTCTGGCTTTCATAGATTCTTTTGCCATAATACTTAATTTTTCTGGAAAGGAATTCCAAAGTGCGTTAATAATGCTTTTGCCTCCTTATCGGTTTTGGCCGTAGTTACAAATGTGATATCCATACCTGAGATGCGATTCACCTTATCGATGTCTATTTCAGGGAAGATAATTTGTTCGGTGATACCAAGGTTATAGTTACCACGTCCATCAAAACCTTTAGCTTTAATTCCGTTGAAATCACGAATACGTGGAAGAGAGCTAACGATCAAGCGATCGAGGAACTCATACATACGGTTATTGCGAAGGGTTACTTTAGCACCGATGGGCATGCCCTTACGGAGTTTAAAGTTTGAGATATCCTTTTTAGAATAGGTAGGGATCGCTTTCTGTCCGGAAATGCGTGACATTTCGTCGACGGCATACTCGATCAATTTCTTGTCGGCAGTAGCAGCACCTACACCTTGACTGAGAACAATTTTCTCTAATCGAGGCACCTCCATTACAGACTTGTAACCAAATTCTTCGCGCATCGCATTTACGATGGTTTCGCGGTACTGCGCCTTAAGGCGTGGTATATAGGTTGTCGTCTCCATTACTTAATGACTTCATTGGTTTTTTTGCTAAATCGAACCGATTTTCCGTTCTCGTCTTTACGACGTCCGGTGCGGGTGGCTTCACCCGTAGCGGGATCGATAAGCATCAAATTAGAAATGTGAATGGGCGCCTCTTTTTCAACAATACCTCCCTGCGGATTCTGAGCCGAAGGTTTGTTGTGACGAGTGATCATGTTCACTCCTTCAACGAGAGCGCGATTTTTGTCAGTGTACACGCTTAGCACTTTACCGGTCATTCCTTTGGACACGCCGGACAGCACTTTAACAGTATCACCTGATTTGATATGAAATTTCTTCATCACGGTTGTTTTAAAGCACTTCAGGTGCTAGTGAAACAATCTTCATGTACTGCTTGTCACGCAACTCACGAGCGACGGGGCCGAATACACGGGTACCACGCATTTCGTTGTTGGCATTTAGCAATACACAAGCGTTATCGTCGAAGCGGATGTATGAACCATCTTGGCGTCGAACTTCTTTTTTGGTGCGCACTACAACAGCGGTGCTCACCGAACCTTTCTTGACGTTACCTGAGGGGGTTGAAGCTTTTACACTAACAACTATTTTATCACCTACAGAAGCGTAACGACGCTTAGATCCGCCCAACACACGAATGACGAGCACTTCTTTGGCTCCGGTGTTGTCTGCTACGGTTAGTCTGGATTCTTGTTGTACCATCTTATTTTGCTCTTTCGATGATTTCTACCAAGCGCCAGTTTTTGGTTTTACTCAAAGGGCGCGTTTCCATAATACGTACCAAGTCTCCGTTATTGCACTCGTTTTTTTCATCGTGTGCGTGAAACTTTTTAGAAAGTTTGATAAACTTCCCGTACTTGGGGTGTTTTTTGCGGCGCTCAACCGTAACCACGATGGATTTATCCATGGCATTGCTGCTTACGATTCCGATGCGCTCCTTACGAAGATTTCTGCTTGTTTCCATCGTTTGGGTTATTTGTTGATTTCTTCACGTTCTCTGCGAGTGATCTCTGACATCAAACGAGCTATGGTGCGACGCTTTGCTCGTAATACCATAGGGTTCTCAAGTGGAGAAACGGCGTGTGTCATATTCAGGCGATTCAATTCACGCTTTTCTTCGAAAATGCGATCTTGAAGATCCTGAGGGCTCAGTTGTTTTACTTCTGACTGTTTCATCTTTTCAGTTGACTAAAATTATTGTGCAACAAAATCACGACGGACCATCAGCTTGGTTCTTACCGGAAGCTTTTGTGCTGCCAATCGCAGTGCTTCAATCGCGATGTCTTGTGGAACACCGTCAATTTCAAACAAAATACGACCGGGGCGTACAACTGCTGCCCAGTATTCAACCGAACCTTTACCCTTACCCATACGAACCTCGAGAGGTTTCTTGGTTACAGGCTTATCGGGAAATATGCGGATCCAAAGTTGGCCCTCACGTTTCATATAACGCGTTGCAGCAATACGAGCTGCCTCAATTTGACGAGAGGTCACCCACTTTGAGTCGAGTGACTTGATACCGAAACTTCCAAAGGCTAGTTGGGCGCCACGTTGGGCATTACCCTTCATTTTCCCTTTGAACTGTTTGCGGTGTTTGGTTTTCTTAGGCTGTAACATTGCTGTTTACTTTATGCTTTGCGCTTGCGACGACCACCACCGGATTTACCGCCGGACTTTTTTGTCGTTCCCAAGAAGTTAGACAAATCGCGTTTTCCGTAGACTTCACCTTTCATAATCCATACTTTCACTCCGATACGGCCGTAGGTGGTATGAGCTTCGGCCAGGGCATAGTCGATATCGGCACGGAAAGTGTGCAATGGTGTACGTCCGTCTTTGTACATCTCTGAACGTGCCATTTCGGCGCCGTTCAAACGACCGGAGATCTGTACCTTGATACCTTCTGCACCTAAGCGCATAGTGGCAGCAATCGCCATTTTAATGGCGCGGCGGTAAGAAATACGGCCTTCAATTTGACGTGCTATGCTGTCAGCAACGAGTTTAGCATCCAACTCGGGACGTTTAATTTCAAATATATTAATTTGAACGTCCTTGCCCGTCAATTTTTTCAATTCTTCTTTCAGCTTATCCACCTCTTGTCCGCCTTTACCGATGATAACACCGGGTCGAGCAGTGGTGATGGTAACAGTAACCAATTTCAAAGTACGCTCAATGATGATACGGCTTACTGAGGCCTTATTGAGACGTGCGTATAAATAGTTACGGATTTTGTAGTCCTCGGCAATTTTATCGCCGTAGTCACGACCGCCATACCAGGCACTTTCCCAGCCTCTGATATAGCCTAAACGATTTCCGATAGGGTTGGTCTTCTGTCCCATTTATGCTGTAGTTTGTTCGTTTTCTTTGGTTTCTTCTACCACAACGTCGTTGCGGCTTCCAAGCTCTAAAATAACGTGATTAGAGCGTTTGCGGATGCGGTGAGCACGACCCTGTGGAGCCGGCTGGATACGCTTGAGCATTCGTCCTCCGTTAACTTGGATTTCCTTGATGTACAAGCCGGCTTCTTCCATGCGTGCATCTTCATTTTTCTGAGTCCAATTGTCAATGGCTGACAAAAGAAGTTTTTCCAAACGAATAGCGGCGTGTTGCGGACTGTTTTTTAAGGTAAACAATGCCTTATCAGCATCCATACCGCGAATCATGTCTGCAACCAAACGCATTTTGCGTGGTGATGTCGGTACATCGTTCAATCGGGCGATGACCCTTTGTTTCAGAGCAGCCTTTCTCTTTTCGGCTGATAATCTTTTTCTAGCACCCATATCGGTTTATTTTAGCGCTTTTTATCTTTCTTGTTACCGGCGTGGCCACGGAAGTTACGCGTGGGTGAAAACTCACCTAGCTTGTGGCCTACCATGTTCTCCGTTACATAAACGGGAACAAAAGTTTTACCGTTGTGTACAGCGATGGTTTGTCCGACAAAGTCGGGAGAAATCATCGAAGCACGACTGTATGTTTTGATCACGGTCTTTTTACCGCTCTCAACGTTGTCCATTACACGCTTGTCAAGTTTGTAATGAATAAATGGTCCTTTTTTCAGCGATCTTGACATGGCTTATTTTTTACGACGTTCAACAATGAAACGGTTAGACGCTTTCTTCTTATAGCGGGTCTTATACCCTTTAGCAGGAAGACCCTTGCGTGAACGAGGATGTCCACCTGAAGCGCGACCTTCACCACCACCCATGGGGTGATCAACAGGGTTCATTGCTACACCACGGGTGCGTGGACGACGACCCAACCAACGGCTGCGTCCGGCCTTACCACTTACCTCAAGTGCGTGATCAGAATTACTTACGGCACCAATCATGGCCTTGCATGTAATAAGTACCAGGCGAACTTCTGAACTAGGCATCTTAAGAACAGCATACTTACCATCGCGGGCAACTAACTGAGCAAATGAACCGGCAGAGCGGGCCATGATGGCACCTTGACCAGGACGCATCTCAATGCAGCTAACGACACTACCTAAAGGAATATCTTTAAGCAACATACAGTTACCTACTTCCGGCGTGGCTTCACTTCCGCTGATTACAGAATCGCCTACCTTCAATCCGTTTGGTGCAATGATATAGCGCTTATCACCATCGGCATAATGCAACAATGCAATACGTGCAGTACGATTGGGATCATACTCAATGGTAGCCACTTTTGCTGGCACATTATCTTTATCGCGTTTGAAGTCGATGGCACGTAACTTACGCTTGTGACCACCACCTACGTAGCGCATGGTCATCTTACCGGTGTTGTTACGACCGCCTGACTTTCCTTTCCCTTTGGTTAACCCCTTTTCAGGCTTGTTGGTGGTAACTTCTTGGAAGGAGTTAACCACGCGAAAGCGCTGTGAAGGCGTTGTGGGTTTTAATTTACGTACAGCCATGAGGACTAAATATTATTGAAAAAATCAATGGTTTCGCCGCTGCGTACTTCTACGACTGCCTTTTTATAAGGAGCGGTTTTGCCTGATATAATTCCAGATTTTGTATAACGTGATTTAGGCTTAGGAGCCACGATCATGGTACGAACAGCCTCGACATTAACACCGTAAAACGCTTCAACGGCATCTTTGATCTGAAGCTTATTGGCATCTTTGGTCACCATAAATGCGTAACGATTACGCACTTCGGCATCCTCGGTCGCCTTCTCAGTGATGATTGGTTTTATTAAAACGTTCATGTCTTTTTAGCTTAATGTCGATTCTAAATGTCCCAAAGCCTGCTCAGTAAATACGATATTTTGCGCGCGCATAATATCATAAGTATTTAAATCTGAGTAATTTACAACGTTTACACCCTGTAAATTTCGGGAGGACAAATATACGTTTTTATTTGGCTCACCAAGCACTAAAAGGAACTTTTTGTTTTCCAGACCAATATTTTTTTGTGCCTGGATAAAGTCTTTAGTCTTAGGCGCTTGAAAATCAATTGTTTCAACAACTTTGATGACTTCTTCTTTAGCTTTGATACTCAAGGCAGAAAAACGAGCAATGCGTTTTACTTTTTTGTTGAGTTTAAAGCCGTAGTCGCGAGGACGAGGGCCAAAAGCAGTACCACCACCACGGTGAAGTGGTCCTTTCAAAGAACCGTAGCGTGCGCCTCCGGTTCCTTTTTGTTTGTGGTGCTTCTTAGTTGTACGAGCAATTTCTGCGCGTTCTTTTGCTTTGTGTGTACCTTGACGGCGATTGGCAAGAATGTTCTTTACATCCAACCAAATGGCGTGCTCATTGGGGGTGATACCAAAGATGGCCTCGTTGAGGGCAACTTTACGGCCGGTATCTTTCCCTTCGGTATTGATGATGCTCAGTTCCATTACTTCTCAATGATTACGTATGAATTCTTGTGTCCGGGAACAGCACCCTTCAACAATAGAAGGTTCTTCGCTGTATCCACTTTAACTACACGTAGGTTTTGAACTTTAACGCGTTCTCCACCCATGCGACCGGCCATGCGCATTCCTTTGAATACGCGGCTGGGGGTTGATCCGGCTCCAATAGATCCGGGGTGACGTTGACGGTTGTGCTGACCGTGAGTAGACTGACCTACTCCACCAAAGCCGTGACGCTTAACGACACCTTGAAAACCTTTTCCCTTTGATGTACCTACGACATCAACGAAGTCACCTTCAGTGAAAACCGCATCTACGAGAACTGTGTCTCCAAGATTCAACTCATTGCTGAAGTCATTGTCGAATTCAACAAACCTCCTCTTGGGGGTTGTGTTGGCTTTTTTTACGTGGCCGAGCATTGGTTGGCCGGCATTCTTTTCCTTGTGCTCACCATATGCAAGCTGTACGGACGAATAACCGTCAACATCCTCTGTCTTTAGCTGTGTTACTACACAGGGACCTGTTTCGATGATGGTACACGGAATAATCTTTCCGTTCTCATCAAAGATACTGGTCATACCAATTTTCTTTCCTATTAAACCAGGCATTGTTTCTTGATTAAATCAGATCAAACTTTAATTTCAACTTCGACTCCACTGGGTAATTCCAGTTTCATAAGGGCATCAACGGTTTTTGCCGATGAGCTGTAAATATCTAGGAGTCGCTTGTAGGAAGAGAGCTCGAATTGTTCACGGCTCTTCTTGTTTACGTGGGGTGAGCGGAGCACAGTGTAAATGCGTTTACGTGTAGGCAATGGAATGGGACCATTGACTACTGCACCTGTGCTCTTCACGGTTTTAACGATTTTATCGGCTGACTTGTCAACCAAATTATAATCGTAAGATTTCAATTTAATGCGAATGCGCTGACTCATTTTTCAGTTATTATGCAGGTTGACCTTTTACTTTTGAAATCACATCGTCGGCGATGTTCTGTGGGGTTTCAGAGTAGTGACTAAACTCCATGCTTGAAGTGGCACGTCCTGAAGTAATTGTACGCAACGCCGTTACGTATCCAAACATCTCTGAAAGTGGTACTTTCGCCTTGATGATTTGTGCACCACCACGACTATCCATACCCTCTACTTGACCACGGCGCTTGTTGAGGTCTCCCACAACATCACCCATGTTTTCTTCAGGTGTGGTTACTTCTACTTTCATGATGGGCTCCATTACGACTGGCTTGGCCTTCTTGGCAGCATCGCGGAAGGCAATCTTTGCAGCAAGTTCAAAAGAAAGTGAATCTGAATCTACAGGGTGGAATGAACCATCTGTGAGAACCACTTTCAATGTTTCTACTGTAAAACCGGCCAAAGGACCATTCTTCATAGCTTCTTTGAAACCTTTCTCTACGGAAGGGATATATTCTTTTGGAATGTTACCACCTTTGATCTCGTTAACAAACTGAAGACTTCCTTCAAACTCGCTATCAGCAGGTCCCATGGTGAATACAATATCGGCAAATTTACCACGACCCCCGGTTTGCTTCTTGTAAACCTCGCGGTGATTAATGGTTCCGGTAATGGCTTCTTTGTATTGTACTTGTGGTGCACCTTGGTTACACTCAACCTTAAACTCACGTTTAAGACGATCTACAATAATTTCCAGGTGAAGCTCACCCATACCTTGGATAACCGTTTGACCACTGTCTTCATCGGTGTGAACACGGAATGTTGGATCTTCTTCGGCTAATTTATTCAATGCCATACCCAACTTATCAACATCGGCTTGAGACTTAGGCTCTACCGCTAAACCGATTACCGGCTCAGGGAAAGTCATAGACTCAAGAACGATAGGGTATTTCTCATCACAGAGCGTATCTCCTGTGCGGATGTCTTTAAAACCAACACCGGCTCCAATATCACCTGCGCCAATACCATCAACGGCATTTTGCTTGTTAGAGTGCATTTGGAAAATACGAGAAATACGTTCTTTTTTTCCGGTGCGTGTATTGTGTACGTAAGAACCTGCATCCAATCGACCTGAATAGGCACGGAAGAAACACAAACGACCTACGTAAGGGTCGGTAGCAATTTTAAATGCCAAAGCAGCAAAAGGCTCATCCTCATCAGGACGACGCTTTTCTTCTTGTTCCGTTTTTGGATTAACACCTACGATGGCTTCAACATCAAGAGGTGAAGGCAAGTACGACATAACCGCGTCAAGCATGGCTTGAACGCCTTTGTTTTTAAAGGCAGAACCACAAAGTATTGGCGTAATGGCCATGTCGATGGTGGCTTTGCGAACCGCTTCTTTCATTTCCTCTTCGGTGATGCTGTCGGGATCTTCAAAGAACTTCTCCATCAAAACATCATCGTATTCGGCAACGGCTTCCACCAACTTCTCGCGGTACTCGTCTACTGTATCAACGAGGTCTTCCGGCACGTCAACAAAGGTATAAGTCATACCTTGAGTTGAATCGTCCCAAATAATACCACGGCGAGTGATTAAATCAACCACGCCACGGAACTCAGCTTCTGAGCCGATGGGCACTTGAAGAGGAACCGCATTGGCACCTAAACGATCTTTTACTTGGGCTACAACATTAAAGAAATCCGCACCACTGCGGTCCATTTTGTTGACAAAGCCCAAGCGAGGTACGCGGTATTTATCCATCTGACGCCATACGGTTTCAGATTGAGGCTCAACACCACCTACTGCACAATAAAGCGCAACCGCACCGTCAAGAACACGCATAGAACGCTCAACCTCTACGGTAAAGTCAACGTGACCAGGGGTGTCAATAATGTTAATTTTGTATTCTTTGGTTTCGTCGGTAGGTTGTCCCTGCTCGGTTGGAAACTTCCAGAAACATGTGGTTGCAGCAGAAGTAATGGTAATACCTCTTTCCTGCTCTTGCTCCATCCAGTCCATGGTAGCAGCACCATCGTGAACTTCACCAATCTTGTGACTTACCCCTGTATAATAAAGGATACGCTCTGTCGTGGTGGTTTTACCGGCATCAATGTGGGCAGAGATACCGATGTTTCTGGTGTATTTAAGGTCTTTCTTAGACATATCAGATGAACTTTCTTAGAATCTAAAGTGAGAGAATGCTTTGTTGGACTCCGCCATTTTGTGAACGTCCTGACGCTTCTTAACTGCAGCGCCTTCTTCTTTAGCAGCTGCCATTACTTCATTGGCCAAACGTTGCGCCATGGTCTTCTCATTGCGTTTGCGAGAAAACAAAATCAACCACTTCATCGCCAAAGAAATTTTGCGATCGGGGCGAATTTGAACAGGAATCTGGAAGTTGGCACCACCTACACGGCGACTGCGCACTTCTACGTGTGGCATAATGTTGGTCAAGGCCTCTTTCCATACTTCTAAACCATTTCCGCTCTCGGTCTTTTCAGACACGCGCTCGATGGCCTCGTAAAAAATAGCAAATGACTTGTTCTTCTTTCCGTGCAACATCATCATATTGACGAAACGGGTTACTAGTGGATCGTTGAACTTAGGATCCGGCAGTATGGGGCGTTTTTTAGCTCTGGTCTTTCTCATGACGGCACTTGATTATTTTTTTGGACGTTTGGTTCCATACTTTGAACGACGCTGCTTGCGACCGTCCACTCCCGCTGTGTCTAACGCACCACGTACAATGTGATAACGCACACCAGGTAAGTCTTTCACACGACCACCACGCACCAACACAATGGAGTGCTCTTGGAGGTTGTGCCCTTCACCGGGGATATAGGCATTCACCTCATTCCCGTTGGTCAAACGCACACGTGCTACTTTACGCATGGCAGAGTTCGGCTTCTTTGGAGTAGTGGTATACACTCGTGTACATACTCCTCTTCTTTGCGGCGACGCATCAAGAGCTAAAGATTTACTCTTCTTCTTGATTTGGTTGCGCCCTTTACGCACTAATTGTTGAATAGTCGGCATATTGACTCGAAACTATTTGTTACTCAATGTTTTGTTTAATTACCCTACTTTTAAGGGACTGCAAATGTACGGCAATTTGCAACACCGACAAGGGGTGTAGTAAAAAAATTTACATGAATTTTTCGAAGTAAAAAAATTGAAACACAGTTAGTTTCAATCAAGGCTAGTGTTTGCCGTTAAATTCACCGTCTGTAAGCCCGGTGTTTTTATCCTATTTTTTATCATTTCTGCAAAGTTCTGATGTTGTTTTTGTTTTGAGAAAAACCCAATACCTTTTTTTGTTTCTTCTTTTTTCGTTTGCTGATGTGTTTTTTGAAGGGAAATCCAACAAAGCTTCGTTGGTGTATTATATATT
This sequence comes from Cryomorphaceae bacterium, assembly GCA_003566715.1. Taxonomy (GTDB): domain Bacteria; phylum Bacteroidota; class Bacteroidia; order Flavobacteriales; family Schleiferiaceae; genus CSBr16-58. The sequence goes on from PXCF01000028.1 coordinate 25,902, forward strand.
TGTATTAAATTACAAACACGTATGAAAAAAACAACTATCCTCTGCTTCTTTGCCGGCATGTTTATAACTTGTACTGCCCATGCACAAAGTGCTCATAACGTTACTCTGTCCTCCATGCAAGACAGCTTATTGATGGCCGATGCCGGACAAGACAGCGCCTTTACCAACTCAAACGACCTCAATAGCTTTTTTATCGGCGGAAATCCAAGTGCTCTTGGCGGTACCCCACCCTATCGCTACGAATGGGCACCATCTACTCCGCTCGACGACGAAACACTAAGCAATCCGCAAATCACCAACCAAACCGTTGGTCAGCAAACCTACCAACTCACCGTGTTTGACGATAGAAATTGTACCGCCGTCGATTCGGTGATGATTACACTTCTGTTCATTTCATCCATTGACAAAAACCAAAAGGGATTGGTGAAATTATACCCTAATCCGGCAAGCACCCAAATCGTTTTTGAAGGACCTTTCCAAAATGGACAATTGCGCTTGAAAGATTCGAGTGGGAGAGTCATCGAGCAAACTGCGGTGACTAAAACTAAAACGACCCTGAATATTCAACATCTGCCTGCGGGTATCTACCTAATTGAATACGTTGGAGGGGGGCGTACGGTCACCGAAAAGTTTATCATTCAAAAGTGATCAACTGCTAGAAATCCTTTTTTACACAAAACAAAACTCATTTAAAATGACTAGACTTTTCCACACTTATATATATGTATGCTTTTTAAGCGTTTCTGTGTTTGCACAACAAACCTTGGTGGTCGACCTCAACGACACCATTCACCTAGAGATTGACCAAGCCCGTGGTAACCTGCAATGGGAAATTAGCTATGACAGCATCAATTGGCAGGATATCTCTGGGGCCAATAGCGCATCATTCTCTACCATTGCCGACTCACTTCCCGCCGGCTATCGCTTGCGTATAGAAGAAGGCAACTGCGACCCTATTCATTCAGAAGTGCTATGGGTTACACAAACGGTGAGTATCATCTGCGGAATCGACAGTGTAAGCCACGGTTTTGTGGCCGGCTTTACGCCCGACACTTCCGCACAATTTGCCAACCGGGTGTACAGTACCGTGCAAGCAAACTGGGGCGGACCGGGCGGAAACAGTTGCTGGTTGAAAATGAATCTCGGCGCTACCGCCGAAGCTGATTCTGCTTTAGACCCCTCTCCCGAGACATCGGGTTGGTATTGGCAGTTTAACCGTGCACAGGCTTACGCCCACGATGCAGGCGCCAACCGAACACCCAATACGACTTGGATTAACCCCATTAATGAGATTCAAGATTGGACAACTGCCAATGACCCTTGTACGCAGTTATTGGGTAGCAGCTGGCGCTTACCTACGCAAGCCGAATGGAACAATTTCCTAACCGCATCCACAGCCAATGGTGGCGTGGGCAGCGGCTTTATATCCGATGCCTTTTCCTCAACGTTACGTATTCACGCGGGCGGACGAGCCAGCGGCGGAAGTGGTGACCTGCAAGACCGCGGCTCCCAAGCCTACTTCTGGTCGTCTGAAGAAAACAGCAACAATACAGCGGGATCGTTTCGCTTTGGCGGTATTGGCTCCTTCCCGGTTAATGCCACGAAAAATTTTGGCATGGCCGTACGTTGTATTTGTGATTGCCCGTAGATGAGCGGTGAGCGGGTAAAACGCTCATATTAGATGTTTGCGCCGGCTCTTGTGTTCATGCCATAAACGCATCAACAACTAAACAGCTCAACGACTAAACAGCAAACCTTTACTGACTAACGAAAATTGATTATCAATCCGAAATCATCAATAAACGAGCAGCTTATGACGCTCACTGCCACGGGCATCGGAAATGCGTAGGGAATAGTGACCCGCTGCCAATCGGCTAATGTCTACACTTGACGCATGATCACTGTGTTGACCGCGATAGACTTCGCGGCCTTGCTGGTCGTAAATGACAACATCAAAATTCTCCCCTACGGTAGCAAAGTGCACCATATCTGAAGACGGATTGGGGTATACGCCATAACGCAATCTATCGGTTTTGTAAACCGCGTTATCGAGCGTAAAGCCAACAGTAAAATGGTGGTGTATACGTGTACCAAAATCGGGATTAAACAACTTAAGCACTCCTGAATTGGTCATAAAACGCAGGGCACCGGCTCCGTCGCTATTGGCCCAAAAACTTAACCCATTCTTACCCCGATCGTGAAATATCAGCTCGTAGCAATCTTGAGGCAGTTGTAGGTCTATGTTCACATTTTGATTGGCGGTATAATTGTCGCCTTGCTCCACAGTATCACCCGCGGCATTCCGCAATATCCAATGGGTTTCGTCTCCACGGGTATTGGTTCTAAAGTTCATTCTAAACTCTGACGGGTACGTTGGTGCAGCATCAAACACTGAAGTTTGTGCATCGTTGAAGGGATAGGTGTCCGGCTCGCCATTGGGTGCGGCTGTCCAAGCCGTAAAAATGGTTTTACCCACATAGTCCGACCAAGCATCGGGATCGTCAAATGGCAATTGCACAATGGTCTTTTGCATGGGCAACAGCGTTCCCTCCCACTGATGCATCAAGCGTTTGCCGGTAAACATACCGTAGTGGATTTCTACCGAATGAAGGGTATCTCCACCTCTGTTCTGAATCTCAACTTGAGCCGTGCCGCAACTTGGGTTGAAGCGACTGAATTTTTCGTGACTGCTGGGCGATAAAATATTGGTCAGTGCTGCATCGTAGGTTCTCATCGGATCTTCATAAGTAAACAAAATAGCCGATAGGTTGTAATTGGCCGGGGTTTCTCCCGATGGCACAGTGTATATGATGGGCTCAATATCTACATCAAGTCTCAAAGAATCGCCCGGTGTATAAAGTCCGGTTAACTCGTGGGTATAGGTAATAACCTCTGTGCCTGGACACCAATTCGCTCGATCGAATAACCAAGTTCCCCCTTGCGGATAGACGGGGTTCATCCCACAATCGTCGCGCCACATGAGTTGTTGAAAGTGCTGTTGCCCATTGAGCTTTACGTAATAGTCACGCTGACAAAACTCTGCACAGTTGGGGGCGTTAACGAATCCGTGACCGGAAGGGGTAAACTTCAAAGCGGCTTGCTTATCGTCTACTTCCATTTTTAAAGCCACTTCGGGAAGTACGTCGCTTTCAAATTGACTGGGCGTAAAGTAATTGTGACGCCCCGGCGTGTAAATATTCTCAATTCTTCGCACACGACGAGGGGGCGTGCCTTCAATCATCTCAAATGCAATATCAGCGCTAAATCCGGACGACCATCCTTGATAAAAGACTTCAATTTCCACCGAGTCTTTCATCAACATCTGAAAATCAGTCACGTCAAAATCAAATCGGTGTGTCCAATTGTTGCTGAATCCCTGTTGTCCTCGGTCCATGTAACCACCATAAGGGGTGATCAATCTGGCCAACTCAAAACGCTCAATTGTGGTGTCATTGCCGGAAATATGTCGCTTGCGCAAATAGACCAACACGGTATAGTCCCAATCGCTGCAACCACCGGAAGCGCACCCCATGGTGAATGTCATGTTGACGTGGTGAAATTCTTTATTTGACGGAAAGTGTGCCCAGTCATTATAAGCCTCAAACCATACGATATCACGATTTTCGTGAGCCTGTACAATGATGGTATCGCCTTCTGCTGCAAAAGTTTGCAAAGCCAGTAAGAGGGAAAGGGCAAGTGTGGATAGATGTTTGATCATAAAGGTGTTGTGTTATTGAGACGTTTAGGTGTTATCTTCAAACCAAAAGTCTATCCAGACTTTAGGCCTCAAACTTCCAGTCGGCCTTAACTACCATTCGTCATCATTTTTTTATTTCACCAAAACGCGAAATACCGACACATTTCCATCCTTAGCCGTGGCTTGTAAAAAGTAGACCCCGGAAGCGAATCGAGAGACGTCGTACTGGCGTTCTTGTTGGTGTTCGTCGATGTTGTGCGCCTCGATCACGCGGCCATTGACATCGGTCAGTCTGATGTGGTAAACCTCTGGCGCTGCCGACAAGTCCACACGAATCAGGTCGGATGAAGGATTGGGATAAATAGCAATGGTTGCTTTACCTCTAAAGCGCTTGGCGCTGGCCGTATTAAGCGCTTGTTCAACAGCTGCATAAGCATTTAATTTTCCCCAGCCCCAGTGCAAATCGCCGGTTGAAGGGAGTGTTCCTGTATTGTTGTCTTGTCGGGCCGTACTGCGAATGATGTCGCGAATTTGGTCCCAGGTAAGCGATGGATTGGCTTCTAACATAAGTGCCACTACGCCGGCGGTAACGGGACCCGACATTGAGGTGCCCGAATAACGGGCATATTGATAGGTTTTACCATTCCAACTAACATTTCCAAATGTTTGTCCGGGGTCGGGATCAAAACTAGAAACCGAAGATGCCACCTGAACACCAGGCGCCGTGATATCCGGTTTTACTCTTCCATCTACGGTGGGACCAAAACTGGAGAAAGGCGCAATATTGCCGTGAAGTTCACGCCCCGAAGACGAGAATTCTCTAGAACGGTATGCACCAACCGTTATCACCGATGGGCCAACACCCGATGGTTCGCCAACACCGTAATCCGAATCACCGGCAACACCACCAATCAAAGGAACTCCCAATACATCCGAAATCAAAGACTCTCCCCAATTGGTATAACGGGTAAGTAAACGAGCCACATTCCAGCAGTGAACTTCCCCACTACCGGTAAGGCGAACAACGGCATTTAATCCGGCTTGGTTTTTTAATTCCAACCGTACATTGGCCTTGTCGTTATTGGGATCACTGCTGATACCTTCAACAATCATATGCACCGTATCGCCATTAATGGTAAACAAAGAGTCAACCGATGGGTTGTCTTGCGAATGCACCCATCCACTTCTAAATACCGTATCCAGTGTATTGTTTAAGAGCATAAGCTCCACGCTAAAGTCCTCATTGGGACTACCCCACATGGGAAGTGCATTGCCCCAGTAATCGTTGCGGTTGAGCGAATGTCTACGCATGTAAAAGGCTGCGGTATCAATGAGGTCGAGATCCACCTTTGCGTGAAAATTATTTTGTCCATTGTTACCGGCGGAACCAACAAATACCGCACCTTGTCCTACAATCTGAGTAATGGCTTGATTTTTCAGAGATGTACCGTCGTGCGGACCCAAATGCGACCCCGTACTCATATTAAATACAAAGGGCTTATTTTCTGAATCTGCGTAGTCTTTGACGTAGCTCATTCCATCCATCAAACCGGCGGCTCCCCTTCTGTAAGGCAGTAAGATCAGTTCTGCTGAGGAAGCCAACCCTTCAAATGCGGTTCCCAAACCACTACCAGCGGCAATTCCACTGGTGTGCATTCCGTGTGAACCAAGACCAAAGGTGTACGGGTCGTCGTGTCCGGCGGCCAACATATCTGCTTCATTGGTGTACTCAGTACCGTAATTATATCCGCTGGGGGGCGTTCCTGCCGGGCTGTTTTGGTCCCAAACACGCGCCACGCGGTAGGTTGTTCCCGAGGTATCCCAGTATGTAGGGTGACCGTAGTCAAACCCCCAGTCAATTACACCAACCACTACGCCATTTCCGTTTAGCGGTGTGGTAATCGTGCCCAAGCCTTGTTTTACCGTATCGGCGCCAACGTCATCTATGGCAAGATTAAGAGAAGGGGCGTCTCCTGGCGCCCCCATTTCAATGTAAATAATACCGGGTATATTCAATAACTCTGCTGCTCTATCGGCGGGCACGTGAACGCTTCTTAAGTCGCCTAGTGAAGACCCGAGATGTCCGCCCAACTGTTCTATGACGGCATCGTTATACGTGGCGGGATCAACCTTTAGGGCTGCGCCAATATACCATTCGTTGTTAAACATTTGCAGCGCGTGGCGCAAGACAAAATTTTGTGGGAGCTCTTTACTCTGCTTTACTGCTTCAGGCAATTTTTTATATTCGTTCATAAAAAACTTAGCCGATACACTTGATACGGCATTCTGCGCGAACAAGCCCGAAGAAAAGAAACTTATTGTGAGAAAAAATGTAAGCGTCTTAATTGTGAAATAACGTTGTTTCATCATTACCATTTTAATTGAAGTGGTAAAATTACGAAACAACGACGGATATTTTTAAGCCTTGAACCGAATATCTAATTCAACGGAACAAGAAGTGTTACTTTACCCTGTCGCTTAACGTCGTCTAAATGTGCATTAAGCCCATCGCTTTCTCGAAATAAATGCACGTGCACGTATTGACCCTTATGGGTAAAAACGCCTTCGTGATTTCGGGAAAAAAAGCCCATCAACTGGTACGGTGATGCGACATCTTCAAACATAACTTTAGACTGTTGGTGCGCTTCATGGGAATGCGATTTTTCATTGAGATCACGCATAATGATGTGGTAGAGGATAAAATCCATTTCACCCTGAATCATAAAGGGAAAAGGTGCTTGCCAACCTCTTTCAGCGGCCAGCTCTTCGATGGTTTGCTGCAAGTCGGAAAGCGACTGCCAGTTGACTTCCAATTCAACTTCTTCCCACAACTCCACGTATGCGTACACGAAAAAAGGCGCTTTCACTTGTGACGACACATAACTGTTTATTTGCCCGTTGACCACTTCTGATACGTGGACTTCACCGTTGATGATGGTGACTTCTCCTTGCAAGTCATCTACCGGACCTACACCGTACAAACCTGGCCCCACAATGGTATCAAGGGAGATATTAGGCGATAGATCTATCCCTTGCATCACGTTTTTGGCCTTTCCGGCGGTAAATATTGCCGGCTGCGCCCATGCAGCAGACGAGATAAGAAGTAAAAAAAGAATGCGCATATCAAAGGTTTTTTACAAGAAAATCTATTCGGGTTTTTGGGCAACATATCGTGTCACAAAGGCTTGTCCGCGGTGAAACTCCCCTTCATTGAGCACAGCTTCGGTTTCGATGGAATACAGCACGTGAAACCCCGCGAAATCTTGTTTGAGTAAGTCTATGGTGTACAGCATGTCTTCACGTTTGGGCCCACCGGAATCACGACCGAGTTGATTGGGATGAAATACTTCGGCAATCATTACCCCCCCGGGCTTCAAAGCTTTTACAATTCCTTGGTGCATGACCACACGCTCCTCAGGTGGTAAATGTGCATAAATCAATGCCACTGCATCAAAGGCTTCGTGAGAATAATTGAAATCCACCGCAGTGGCATGATGATAGTCAAACGTGACATGCTGAGACTTGGCCAGCATTTGGGCTTTCTTAATTCCTTCAGAAGATGCGTCAAAAGCAACGACATCCCAGCCCAACTTGCTTGCGTGTACCGCGTTCCTACCTTCCCCTTCCATGGGCAATAACATTTTACCGGATGGCAAGGTCTTCAGTTGTTCCGCAAAGAAAACATTCGGTTCTTCTCCGTAAACGTAATCTTCACCGGCAAATCGTTCGTCCCACATAGATTGTTTCACTTTTATTTTTTGCCTTTGCATGACAATTAGTTAAATTCAATTACAGTATCTGAGCAAAAATACCATTGAAAAATTGCTTTTTAGGGAACTGTTATCACAATAACTTATTGTTTGGTTTCACGATTGGTGTAGTATGAGCCGAGAGGCAGTAAGTCGGTTGAGAGGAGTTAACGTAAGATGCAGACGCTACTCGTTTTGTACTATGCTTTGTTATGTATAATTACGATTGATGCAACCAGACAGCAGAAAATTATTTAAACAAGGCCACTACACATTACCAGCCTGAAGGGATGGTAAATTACAACCCGACGGCAACGCCTCGGGGAATTGGCGCGTAAAACCAACCACAAATCTGAAATCAAAAATCACAAAACCTCCCGCACCACTTGGCACACGAAGTCAATCTCCTCCATGCTGATGATCAAAGGCGGGGCAATGCGTAGGGCGTTTTGATTGAATAGAAACCAATCGGTAACCACGCCTTTGTCTAAGCAGGCACGCATAACAGATTGTACTTTATCGAAGTTTTCGAGTTGCATTGAAAGCATGAGGCCTTTTCCCGTGACCGACAAGATTTTCGGATGCTGTAAACCTTCACGAAAACGGGCTTCTTTTTTAGGCACCTCACAAACGAGTTTGCTGTTGAGCAGTTCGTCCAATACGGCTAAAGAAGCGGCACAACTTACGGGGTTTCCACCAAACGTGGTGATGTGACCGAGAATGGGGTTGTCTTTAAGAGCCGCCATTATGTGCTGTGGGGCCACAAAGGCACCAATCGGCAGACCACCTCCCATCCCCTTGGCCATAACCACAATATCCGGAAAGAAGTCCTTTACTTCGTGAAAGGCAAATAAACTACCACTGCGACCAAACCCCGTTTGTACCTCGTCGAGAATCAATAAAGCGCCGGTTTCATTGCAGCGCTTACGCGCCGCCCGGAGAAAATCGTGATTGGCAGGGACGTATCCGCTTTCCGACTGCACCACCTCCAAAACCACCGCGGCGGTGTGCTCGTCGATGGCAGAAGTCACCGCTTCAATATCGTTGAAATCGATGTGGGTGATGCCCGGCAAAAGCGGCCGGTAATTTTGTCTGAAGTCTTCGCTCCCCATAATGGACAAGGCGCCGTGACTACTGCCGTGGTAACTGCCATGGCAGGCGACAAAATTGGCTTTACCCGTATAACGCTTGGCCAACTTCATAGCCCCTTCTATGGCTTCCGAACCTGAGTTTACAAAGTAGACATTATCTAAGGAGGGATGAAGAACACGATGCAGCGCTTCGGCCAATTTTACCTGCGGCGATTGGATGTACTCGCCATAAACCATCAAGTGCATGTATTTGTCCATCTGCTCTTGAATAGCGGCCATCACTTTGGGATGACGATGCCCTACGTTACACACACTTATACCGGCAATCAAATCCAATATTTTTTTACCTTCGGGGGTGTAGAGATACATCCCTTCTGCCCGCTCAACCTCAAGCGCTAGAGGAAAATTGGTCGTTTGCGCTTGTCGCGCCAAAAACAATTGCCTTACCGAAGCCATAAAAGAGTATTTGCGACAAAGGTACTTGACGCATGAGGAATGCACACATTTTACTACTCATGCAAAAATATTTCTGCAAAGATTTACGCTGTCGATTAATCCAACGTAAATTTGCCAATCACGAAGCAACGATACATGAAAAAATCACTAAAAGAAAAACTTGCCCGTTACGGTTCGGTTGCGGCTGGTGTACTTGGCACAACCAGTGTTGGCGCTCAAGTCAATTACGTAGACGTCCAATCCGACACCATTCGAACCGATACACTTTTCGCCGTCAGTTTAGATGGCGATTCTCTTAATCACTTTGCCATTCGCTCGGAGTTTGATGTGAATCTCGGCATCAACACCTTTGACATCATTGAAGCTGTACCACTCAACAGTACCCACAACCGCATTGCCGGGAACACCCCGATGAGTTACGCCTATGCGTCAAAATTTGACTTTGGCGTTGATATTGGCCCCGGAACAGAGTGGCTTCCTGGCCTTACCAACGGCAGCATGAGTTTCGCCCGCAATGGAGCGTTTGATTACAACGATTACTGGAATGGTGGCGCCACCGATAAGTTTTTGGGACTTCGCATTCGTCGCAACGACTCCACCCACTACGGCTGGATGCGCTTGGATATTGACACCGCCGGAACGTGGTTTATCGTCAAAGACCACGCACTTAATCTCAAGGGCAATGAGCCATTGAACACCTCCTATCTTATAGGTGTAGAAAACCACAGAAAAATGGCCTTTATTGTTGCCCAGCGTCCATCGGAAATTTGGGTCAAGGCCGACGCACTCCGAGAAAAAGCAAGCGTAGAAATGTACGACCTCAACGGTCGCGTGGTATATAATGGTCACATTTCTCCCAATAGAGAGCTCAGTATTCCTACCGACCAATTGGCCCGTGGGGTTTATGTGCTGCGCTTCTTTAACCAGCACGGCCTTATCGAACGAAAAGTCAACATCAATCAATATTAATCAGAAAAGCATTCTTTGATGAACGAACGCATCCTCATTCTTGGTGCCGGCGGACAAATTGGCACCGAATTGTGTGAATATCTCAGCAACAAACACGGCAGTGAAAACGTCATAGCCACAGACATCCGCGACCTAACGCATCACGATGGCCCGTGTGAATTACTCGACGCCACCGACAAAGAGGCCCTAAAGAAAATCGTTGACAAGTACAACATTACCACCGTATATCACTTGGTAGCCATGCTTTCTGCCACGGCAGAAAAAATGCCGGAAAAAGGGTGGGCACTCAATATGGATTCTCTGTTTCACGTATTGAATTTGGCGCGTGACAAGCACATCAACAAAATATTTTGGCCGAGTTCCATCGCCGTTTTTGGTTTGACAACGCCCAAGCACAACACGCCACAGCGCACCATTATGGAACCGAGCACCGTTTACGGCATCAGTAAGAGCGCGGGCGAACTTTGGTGCCAGTACTACCATCGCGTTTATGGAGTCGACGTGCGCTCCATACGCTATCCCGGCTTAATCAGCTGGAAAGGCGAACCGGGAGGCGGCACAACCGATTACGCCGTTGACATTTTTTACGGAGCGGTTAAAGACAACGCCTACACCAGTTTTCTCGCCGAAGACACCTATTTACCCATGATGTATATGAACGATGCCATTCGCGCTACGGTAGAACTCATGGAGGCGCCTTCGGAACGTGTTCGCATCCGCA
>PXCF01000140.1 GCA_003566715.1 Cryomorphaceae bacterium
GGCGTCAATTTCATCGATGAAAATGATGGCCGGACTTTTTTCCTTGGCTTGTTTGAACAAGTCGCGCACACGCGACGCCCCTACACCCACAAACATTTCCACAAAATCACTACCACTCAAAGAGAAAAACGGCACACCAGCTTCTCCCGCTACGGCCTTTGCCAACAAAGTTTTACCTGTTCCCGGAGGCCCTGCAAGCAACGCTCCACGCGGAATTTTCCCACCTAAATTGGTGTACTTGTCGGGGTTTTTCAAGAAGTTCACAACCTCTTCAACCTCTTCCTTTGCAGCCTCCATTCCGGCAACATCTTTAAAGCTAACCTTGACATTTTCATTTTTCTCAAAGAGTTTGGCTTTAGACTTTCCTATGTTGAAGATCTGTCCACCACCTCCCGGGCCGCCACCTCCCATGGTCATACGCCGCATGATAAACAACCAAAGCGCCATAATCAAGAAGATGGGAAGCACCCACGCAAGGATATCGCCCCAATAATTGCGCTGCTCCTCATACTCGATGGGAACAGCATCGCGCTCGAGAAAACTGTTTCTTTCGTAAAAGCGATCCAAGTCATCGCGAAAGGCCTGGCTGGGCATTTCAAACGAAAAGTGCGGACCGGGATTCAATCCGCCGCCAAACCCACGCTCAGCCACATTTTTGTACTTCTCCTTCTCCTTAAGTGCCTCTTTTTTGATAAAAACCTGCACCATCTTTTCGTTGACTACCACAATTTTTTCTACGTCGTCTTCTTCCAGCATCTGGGTGAAGTTTCTAAACGATGTGGTTTCGGATCCACCTTGCATGGAGCCCACAAATTGTAGGCCGATAAACAATAAAAACAACGCTCCGTAAATCCAATATAAATTGAATTTACGCTTAGGGTCTCCACCCCCGTCGCCGTTAGATTTATCCTTTTTTCCGGAGAATTGCTTTTTTAAGCGTTCGATTTGCTCCTTCTCTTTGTTACTTTTTTGTTTACTCATGTTTTAAAAAATCACGGCATTAATTTCCGTTTTCAATTCGTTCGACTACGGCATCGCTCCACAAACTCTCCAGGTCGTAAAATGTTCTTGTTTCGCGCTGAAAAATATGCACCACAACCCCTACATAATCCATCAACACCCACTCAGACTGATCCTTCCCTTCTACATGCCAAGGCCTTTCTTCGACTTCTTCACGCACACGCTTTTCCACCATGTCGGCAATGGCCGACACGTGGGTATTCGACGTTCCCTCACAAATAATAAAATGATCGCAAACGGCATTGTCAATATCCGATAAATCAAGGGTAACAATATTAAGGCCTTTGGCATCTAAAATTCCCTCTATACATTCCCTGTGAAGGGGGGCACTGCTGTATTCTTTCACAAATGTGTTTTTCAATTAATTCCAGTTAATGACATTGGTTGTTTCTTTGCACCGATATGAAAAAACAGCTTGTTTTTCCGGCTCATAGATTCTCGCAATGCGAAAGCACCAATTCCGAGGCGCAAAAATACATCATATATAACAGTTGTCATGCGCCAATGGTTTTTATCTCAGGGCATCAAACTTTAGGCCGCGGACAAGTTGGTGCCAAATGGTTGGACAAGCCCGACAAAAACGCATTGTTTTCGATTGTTTTCCCCACGCATAACATGCCAATACGTCACCTCAGTCAATGGAACATGTGGTTCAGTGCACAGGTGGTTAAGGCGCTTCGAGAAATGATCAAATTGCCTATCCTGCTAAAGTGGCCCAATGACATTTTGCTTTTCGATAAGAAAATTGGCGGTCTGCTTATCGAGTCTTCCCTGCAAGGCAACCAAGTCAACCACATCATTGCCGGAAGTGGGATAAATGTGGGCTATCATCCCGTGGAAATTGCGCACAGCGACTGTTTGCAAAATCACCGTCAAATTTCGGTTGATGAAGTTATTGCGGGCATTTTGCAACAATTAAACAATCAGCCATTTCAACCCAACAGTCAGAAAGCTTATCACGACTTACTCTCTGGTTATCACGAGTGGCGGACTTATATAATCAACCGACGAAAAACCCTAGGTTATCTCGATAAAATTGACGACGCCGGTTCGGCACATATTCGCTTAGAAGGTGAAACGGTGCCGCGTGTCTTTCGCCACAAAGAAGTTGAATGGTGCTACGACTAAAACCGCTCACCCAGTTTTACTACCAACTTATCGATAAACGCCTGTAGCGGCTTTTTAATCATCATCTGCATCATAGCGTTGAACTCCCCTTCAAAAGTAAACCACACGTCGGTTCCACCATTATCAGGAGACAGGTGCAATGTGAGGTCGAAGTCCAATTTTGAACTGGCGGCTGTTAGAACGATACGTTCATTTACCACGCTTTCTTTGCCTATCAAACGAATTTCGGGAACGCCTTTCATCCCAAAAACGAAGGAGGTTTCGTCCGACTCAAACGTGGCCACATCCTCCGGCATAATGTCCTTGTAATTGTCAAACTTTCCATTGAGGTGATTGAAAATGGTCGCCGCATCCGAAGAACAGCGTACTTTATCGGTTTCTAAATGCATGTTGGTGATTTTATTGGTCGATTATTTCTTTAAAAGCATGGCTTTTACCGTATCGGCAATGGTTTTTCCGTCGGCTCTACCGGCAATAACAGCGTTGGCTTTCCCCATCACTTTACCCATATCAGCGGGCGACTGAGCGCCTACTTCCTCCATCACCTTGGCAATGATGCTTTCGAGCTCCTGTTGCGAAAGGGGCTGAGGTAAAAATTCCTCGATAACCGCCAATTGCTGTTCTTCTTCGGCGGCCAATTCCGCGCGACCCTGTTCGTGATAAATGGAAGCCGATTCTTTGCGTTGCTTTTGCAACTTCTGCAAAAGAGCAATTTCCATTTTTTCGTCGAGCTCAGTGCCTGCTTTTTCCGTTTTCGCCATAATGATGGCGTTTTTGATGGCACGCAATGCATTAAGACGTTCCTTATCTTTGGCTTTCATGGCCACCTTAATGGCTTCGTTGATGGATTGTTCTAAACTCATATCTTTTGTTTATGCCGCAAAGATAACCTTTACGATTTTTCAAATAAGCATAACCTTTGCTCGAACTTTTTGTTTGATTGCTTGTCATAAACCTAAACCACATAATCATGAAACACACACTCTACATACTCACCTTTCTGTGTTTTGGGTCAATGGCTGTTCAAGGCCAATACAACCTCGATAAGTTGTACGACGACCAACTGAAAATGAATCGACAAGGGATGAGTGTTTTGGGTGGCTGGGCCGTATCAAACATGGTTTGGGGTGGCGTGATGGCCACACAAACCGAAGGCGTGAATTACTATTTCCACATCGGCAATCTGTCGTGGAACAGCGTCAATCTAGCCCTGGCCGGCTTGGGTTATTATGGCGCCAGAAAACGCCCCGACGACGCCTCTTTTTCCGGCTTACTCAAACTCCACGAAAATACGAAACGCAGTTTGCTGTTCAACGCCGGACTCGACTTAGCTTACGTCGCCGGCGGCTTTTGGATGGTAGACGTAGCCAATCGTTTTGAAAATCCGGAAATGTTTGAAGGATTTGGCGTTTCCTTTGCCGTGCAAGGACTGTTTTTATTTACTTTTGACATCATTTTCTACCTGGCTCAAGACGCTTGGGGAAAAAAGAATTTGACACCTATTTTAGACCGCATCGAACTTACGGGTAGCGGCATACGAATAAACCTTGATTAACCACAATCAACATGAAAATTTACACCAGAAGCGGCGATGAAGGCACAACCGGACTACTCGGTGGCAACCGCGTATCCAAGGCCGACATTCGCATCGAATCATACGGCACGCTCGACGAACTAAACGCTTGGCTGGGACTCATTGCCGATGAATGTCCGGACACCCACCAGAGCAACTTTGTACGTGACCTGCAAAACGACATCTTCCTCATGGGCAGTCACCTAGCCGCGGAAAATGAAAAGGGCAAATCTTACCTCAATGAATTAAGAGAAGGCGTCATAGGTGAAATGGAGAGTGAAATTGATCACATGACCGAAGTCCTGCCGCCGTTAAAAAACTTTATTCTTCCGGGTGGGGAAAAACGCGTTTCTTACGTTCACATAGCACGTACAGTTTGCCGAAGGGCTGAGCGTTTGGCCGTTCATTTACACACCGTTGATCAAAGCGTGGATAAACGCATCATTCGCACCCTCAATCGGCTGTCCGACTACCTCTTCACGCTGGCACGGTACACATCACATATACTTGGTGCTGAGGAAAAACCCTGGATTTCAAAAACTTAGGACAATCTTAAGAAAGTGAAAAAAGATTTTGTCCATTGAAAAATACGTTTATTTTTGCAAAAAATTTAAATCGACCTCGATATGTACTGGACCCTCGAATTGGCATCTTATCTTAGTGACGCTCCCTGGCCCGCCACCAAGGACGAATTAATCGATTACTCCATACGTACAGGTGCGCCTCTTGAGGTGATTGAAAACCTTCAAGCGATTGAGGACGAAGACGGAGAAATCTACGAATCAATCGAAGAAATCTGGCCGGATTATCCTTCTGAGGAGGACTTCTTGTGGAACGAAGACGAGTACTAGAGGGGAGCTGGGAGTGGTGATCAGTGAGCGGTGAGCGCGTAATAGAGATAACCCAAACCCCCAACGACTAAACACCTCAGCGACTAAACATCTCAACACTTCAAATTTATCAAATTCACGCCAAAGCAATACGCTTTTTTTCCTTAGTTTTGCTGCAATTACACAACTGCGATGCAATACAAACGAATACTCCTCAAACTCAGTGGAGAGGCCCTGATGGGCGACAGACAATACGGCATTGACCCTGAAAGACTTAAAGCTTACGCCGAAGAAATAAAAACCATTACAGAAAAGGGCACCGAATTGGCCATAGTGATTGGTGGCGGTAATATTTTTCGCGGTGTATCCGGTGCCAGTGAAGGCATGGATCGTGTACAGGCCGACCACATGGGCATGCTGGCCACCACCATCAACGGATTGGCATTACAATCGGCATTGGAAGACAAGGGCATTTATACGCGTTTGCAAAACGCCATCGAAATGGACAAAATCGCCGAGCCCTTTATCAGACGTCGTGCCATACGACACCTGGAAAAAGGTCGCGTAGTTATTTTCTCCGGCGGAACAGGAAACCCTTACTTCACCACCGATACCGCAGCAACCTTAAGAGCCATCGAAATTGAAGCCGACGTCATTCTCAAAGGAACCCGCGTGGACGGTATTTACACCGCCGACCCCGAAAAAGATGCATCTGCGGTGAAATACGATAGAATATCTTTCCGCGAAGCCTACGAAAAAGGACTCAACGTGATGGATATGACGGCATTTACGTTGAGTGAAGAAAATAAGCTCCCCATATTGGTGTTTGACATGAACAAACGCGGCAACCTACTCAAAGTGGTTACTGGAGAGAACATTGGAACATTGGTACACAATTAATACATTGCCATGAACGAAGAATTGGAACTCATTTTTGCAGAAGCCGAAGAATCTATGACCAAGGCCATTTCACACCTTGAAAAAGAATTGGTTAAAATCCGCGCCGGTAGAGCTAATCCGGCTATGCTCTCTCCCGTTAAGGTAGATTACTACGGATCCATCACACCCTTGAGCGGTGTGGGTAACGTAGGTACGCCCGATGCGCGCACCATTACCGTTCAACCTTGGGAAAAAAGCATGATCTCGGAAATTGAAAAGGCCATTCTCAATGCCGGTTTGGGACTCAACCCTTCCAACAACGGAGAAATGGTCATCATCAACATCCCACCGTTGACGGAAGATCGTCGTCGTGACCTCGTAAAAGCCGCTAAAGCCGAAGCCGAGCACGCCCGCGTGAGTATCCGTGCTGCCCGTAAAGACGCCAACGACGCCTTGAAAAAACTCAAAGACGACGGAGCCCCTGAAGACCTCATCAAAGGCAATGAAGATGAAATCCAAAAGCTCACCAACGACTTCAACAGTAAGGTTGACAGCATTTTGGAACGAAAAGAAGCCGACATCATGACGGTGTAATCTCATGCTACGGCTGTTTCACAAGTTAAAAAATAAGCCGGTGCTCGCACGCTGGCTGTTTTATTTGTGTTTGGCCGTTCCAATTATCACCCTTGCTTTCTCAAATCCATTCAGTGGTGACTTTTGGCAAATGCTTGACGCTGTTCGCAACAATGCCCAGCACGACCAACTTTTTGGTCACGAAATATGGCTGAGGTATGTTGCCGACTTAAATGTTATTTCTGCTGAAAAACTACTGATTCTCTTGTCTATTGGTCTTACCGGATTTGCCGCCGAATTGCGCTGCCGACAAAAAGGCATTTCTGCGGTCAACGCCATGTTGATTATCCCGGTGATTGTTGGCCAACTCTTGTTTCTTGGACACGTAACGGCCGTTTTGGCCATTGCCATTGCTCTAATCGGTTTTATCATCCTCGATTACCGTTTGCCGAAATGGTTATATTTCTTTTTTCCACTGCTGTTTGGATGGGTTATTTTTGCCATAAATCCACCCATTTTACCTGCCTTTATCACACTAATCATCATTGATTTCATCATCGGCAGAAAAGAAGAAAAACGCTTAGCTATTGTGGGTAGCACACTTGCAATTCTCGCCTTTTTACTGCTTCAAGACGTTTTCCTCCCCAGTATATCACCCATATTTTCAACGACTCCCATTCAAAACATCACCAACCAACCACAACGCTGGTTTCAGTACGCTTGGGCAATCGCTATGGCACTGCTCATTCTAACCGAGATAAGCCGCGCCAAACGCTGGACCTATTCCGGTCGAAGTTTTGCACTGGCCGGACTGAGCTTTTTGTTTTTGGCCATTTTATTTGAAAACAACGCGCCTTTTGCGAAAGTCTGGTGGTACATGGGCATTGTTTCAATCTGTTTTTTATTGCTAAGCGAAATCAGAAAGGTTTGGCAACGCATCCTCATCATTGTGTTGACCGCCATCTGGCTTCCACTTTTTGTGTCGAATGCATTCACCCGTGACAAGAATTTTAACACTAAACAAGCACCACAGTCTTACATAGAATTTTCCCCATTGACCAAACATCAACAACATTTCCTATGAGCAAAAAAACCATCGCCATCGCCATGGGTGGCTACTCCGGCGAATACGACGTGAGTATGGGCAGCGGACAAGTGGTTTATGACCACCTAAGCCCACACTTTGTTTGCTATAAAGTTATCATTGCCAAAAAAGGCTGGCACGCCGAGGTCGGTGACGAGCAATTTCCCATCAATAAACACGATTTTTCGTTTACTGACAAAGAGAACAATACCATAACATTTGACGGCGTATTTGTTGCCGTACACGGCACACCGGCCGAAGACGGACTGCTGCCCGCCTATTTTGAACTCATTGGCATGCCACACTCCACATCCAATGCCTTTGCATCGGCATTGACCTTCAATAAAGCCGAGTGCAATATGGTCATTCGCAACATGGGCATCACCGTGCCTGAGTCGGTCTATATTCACCAAAACGACTCCGTAAACGCAGAAGACATCGTGGAAAAGCTGGGCCTTCCTCTATTTGTGAAACCCAATTGCAGCGGGAGCAGCCTAGGTGTTTCCAAAGTAAAAAGTGCCAGTGGCTTTGAACAAGCCCTGAAAACTGCTTTTGCAGAGGATGACGCCGTGGTGGTAGAATCTGCCGTTATAGGTACCGAGGTGGCGTGTGGCGTGTGTAAGCGTGAAGACAAGATAAGCGCCTTGGCTATCACAGAAATTGTTCCCAAAAACGAATTTTTCGACTACGAATCCAAATACAGCGGCCTTTCAGAAGAGATTACGCCGGCACGAATCTCGGAAAAAGCGAAATTAACCATCATGGCGCAAACGAAGCTGGTATACGAAAAACTCAAACTCAACGGATTGGCCCGTGTGGATTTCATCATCGACCATAACGATGTACCACACCTCATCGAAGTAAACACCGTTCCCGGACTGTCGGCCGAATCCATTTTGCCCAAACAAGCCAAATTCCTCGATATTGATCTCGGAACGCTCTTTGCCCAATCACTACCTTTGTAAATCATTTCAAATAAAGACCAATGAAGCAGATATTTGCCTTATTAATTAGCCTCTCACTCGGATTGACCATGAATGCACAATCGGGAATGACTCCGGAACTCCTTTGGAAACTTGGCCGTGTAAGTTTAGACGACGTATCACCCGACGGAAAATATGCGCTATACGGTATTACAACTTACGATATGGGAAAAAACACCGGTGAACGTCTCGTTTACCGTGTTCCAACCAAAGGCGGCACACCGGAGCGCATCAGCGAAAAAGAAGACGGCAGTGAATCCGGAGCGCACTTTGTGGGCGACAGTAAAACCATTGCCTTCATGCGTAAAGGCCAACTACGCTTAAAAGAATGGGGCGGCGAAGAAAAGCCGGTTACCGATATACGCGATGGCATTGCCAATGCGCATTTGCAAAAAACCAAAAATGGACACCTGTTGGTCTTTTCAAAAAAAGTACCCCGTAACAATTGGTTGCTTCGTCCGTATGAGTCCATGAAAAAAGCAAACGTGCGCATCTACGACGATTTGATGTATCGCCATTGGGACGATTGGCAAGGCGAAATGACTGAGCACCTCTGCATCGCAGATTTGCCCAAAGACATCATCCACCCCGTGGTGATTTACAAAGACTTGATGAAGGGTGAAGATTATGCATTTCCCACGCCTCCATTTGGCGGTAAAGGGGATTACAGCATCCACCCCGACGGCACGCACATCGCCTACGTTCTCAAACCTGAAACCGGCATTGACTTTGCCCAAAGTACCAATACCCGCATTTTCCTTTACGACCTGGAAACAGAGTCAACCACCGAAATTTCCGGTGACAACGAAGGCTACGACAAATACCCCAAGTTTTCTCCCGATGGTAAATATCTGAGCTGGTTGAGTATGCCACGCGCCGGTTTTGAATCCGACGAGTCGCATTTTGTGGTTTACGACCTCAAAGAAAACAAGGCACACCGAACCCTGGCCGATTTCTGGCACAGTTACGACTGGGCCGATAAGAAAACCGTTTACATCACCAAAGACGAAAAGGCCACCATCCCGGTTTACAAACTCAATTTATCATTTGGTAAAACCGGTGTTAGCGCAAAAGCAGAAGCCTTTGCAACCGGAAGATACAACTACGGAAACATCAAAGCCGGTAAAGGGACTGTTGTAGCCGAGCGCATGGACATGAATCATCCAACGGAGATTTTCACCTTCGACAAACGGGGCGAAGCAGAAGCCTTATCAAAAGTTAACACCCCTATTTTTGACCGCATGCCCACCAGCGAGATTCGCGAAGAATGGGTAACCACCTCCGATGGCGAAAAAATGCTGGTTTGGGTCATCCTCCCCCCCGACTTTGACGAGTCCAAGCAATACCCGGCCTTGTTGTACTGTCAGGGCGGCCCACAAAGCGCCGTTTCGCAATTCTACTCCTTCCGCTGGAACTTCCAGCTCATGGCCTCACAGGGATACGTGGTCATTGCCCCCAATCGTCGTGGTCTACCCGGTTTTGGTAAGGCTTGGAACGACGACATCAGCGGTAACTGGGGCGGTCAACCCATCGCCGACTACCTTACCGCCGTTGATGAAATGGCGAAAAAGCCATACATCGACGAAAGCCGTATCGGTGCTGTAGGTGCCAGCTATGGCGGTTACAGTGTGTACCAACTGGCCGGCGTTCACGAAGGACGGTTCAAAACCTTTATATCCCACTGCGGACTCTTCCACATGGAGAGCTGGTACGGCACCACCGAGGAGTTGTTCTTTGCCAACTGGGATTTGGGGGGTCCTTATTGGGATAAGCCAACCCCGAAATCGTATTTGGACTTCTCTCCCCACAGCAAGGTCGACCAATGGGATACCCCCATCATGGTGATTCACGGAGAAAAGGATTTCCGCGTGCCGGTGGAGCAAGGTTTACAGGCCTTCCAAGCAGCCAAAATCCGCGGCATCGACAGTCGATTGGTACTGTTCCCCGACGAAGGGCATTGGATATTGCAGCCGCAAAATGCGATGGTGTGGCAGACGGAGTTTTTTATGTGGTTGAATAAGTACCTTAAATAATCGTTTTGCCTGCATTTGAAATAGACAAAAAAATCATTGCTTCCGATATTTTGGAGGAGGCCTTTCACTGTGACTTGAGTAAATGTCACGGTGCCTGCTGCGTGGCCGGTGATGCCGGCGCACCGTTGGAAAAAGAGGAAACCAAGATACTGGAGGAGATTTACCCCATCATCAAAGACGGTCTTCGTCCGGAAGGCAGAAAAGCCATTGAAGAACAAGGCACTTGGATTCCCGACGACACCGACGATTACGCCACACCGCTGATAAACAACAATGAATGTGCGTATGTTATTTTCGACGGTAAAACGGCACTCTGCGGTATTGAAAAAGCCCATCGGGAGGGAAAAATCGATTTCCCCAAACCCGTGTCGTGCCACCTCTACCCCATACGCGTAAAGAAATACCGCAGCGGATACTACGGCGTAAACTACGACCGCTGGGATATTTGCTCACCGGCCTGCACCCTCGGGCAGTCCTTGAAAATCCGCGTTTACGAATTTGCCAAAGACGCCATCATTATAAAGTTTGGTAAGGACTTTTACCAAGAGTTGGAGGTGGTGGCGGATGAGTGGGAAAAAGAGAAAAGCAAGTCGAAGTAGTTGGCCATATATCATAGGTGTTGATTTTTGTTTATATTTGACAATCAAACCATACACCGTGAAAACAAAATTATTTTCCCTTGCGCTTGTCGTATTTTCCACCTGCATCGTGGCTCAGTCCACGAGTATTTCGGGTGGCGCAGGTCATTTTTTTATTGGACAGTCTTGGATAAACTACGACAATTTGAACCGCATGTTCGTAGACCCGCTTGATAATTACGCAACAAACCTATCCCCTGTTCCGCCTACAGAAGAACCTGAAAACACCTTTCAATCGCCAACAATGATGGTTGGCGGTGGCGGCTTTGGCGTCATCAACAACTTTCTCATTGGTGGCGAAGGCGGTGTGATATTGCCATCGGAGATAAGCAACAGAACATATCATCCGAACGCCAGTTTGGCAA
>PXCF01000134.1 GCA_003566715.1 Cryomorphaceae bacterium
ACGAAACGGAATCTTGGTATTCTAATCATACTGAAAGTGCGTACAGCCCTTTAAAAAAGCAGAATGCCATGGACCAAGAATTATTCAAAGAATGGTCAAAGGAACTTCAATTCTTTAATGGTTATGGCGGCTTCTCAGCAGATGGCACCGAATATCACCTGCTCATCAAAACAGATACGCAAACAGGAACCCCGATTTTACCACCTTCGCCATGGATTAATGTCATTGCCAATCCCGATTTTGGCTTTACGGTATCTGAACGCGGTGCAGGCTACACCTGGAGTGAAAACAGCAGGGAGAATAAACTCACTTCCTGGTCCAATGACCCGGTCAAAGACACCCACTCAGAAGCGTTTTATATTCGTGATGAAGACCATATGCACTACTGGTCTCCATGCCCCGGGCCTGTAGCAGCGGCAGCTTTACACAGAGTCATCCATGGCTTTGGGTATTCCCGTTTTAACTTAGAAACAAATGGACTGCAGCAGTCCTTACTTCAGTTTGCACATACCAACAAGGCTTTAAAATGCTCAACACTCAGCCTAAAAAACACCACATCAAGCACACAAAAACTTTCGGTATTCAGATATCTCGACCGGGTTTTGGGCGTGGAGCGCTCCGGCTCTTCAAGATTTGTAAATCAGGAAGTATCTGCGGATGGCACAACACTTTTTGCGTGCAATCACTACAACAATGAGTTTGCAGGGCGAACTGTTTTTTCCACACTCATCAATCCAATAGATGGTGCCATAAATAGATTTTCAACAGACCGAAATCGATTTATTGGCCGCAATCGTTCCTTAGGCAAACCGCTCGCCATTGAATCGGCAAAATGGCTTGATAACAACATTATATACGGAGGAGATGCGTGTGCAGCTTTACAAACCTACTTTGAACTAAGCCCAGGTGAAACCGTCACGCTTATCTTTTTAGAGGGGGAAACCAGCAATCGCGTATCAGCAGAAAGTATGATCCGAGAATTTTCTGAACTCATACAGGTGGAGGCAGAATTTGAAAACATCCAAACTTTTTGGAAGGATGTAGTTGCTAAAGTCCAGGTTTCTACACCGAACAAGTCCTTGGATGTGCTCATGAATGGATGGCTGACGTACCAAAATCTATCCAGTAGGATGTGGGCACGGACAGGTTTTTACCAAGCTGGAGGCGCTTTCGGATTTCGGGATCAATTGCAAGATGCCACGGCCGCAATGTATGCCGACCCGCACATTTGCAGAAATCAACTTTTGCTTCATGCCGGACAACAATTTGAAGAAGGAGATGTCCTCCATTGGTGGCATCCTCCTACCGGTAGAGGTATTCGGTCCAAAATCACAGATGACAGGCTTTGGCTACCCTACGTGCTTGAATTTTATGTGACATCAACAGGAGATACATCGATTTTGACAGAAAACGTTAGTTATATCCATGCTCGCCCACTTGAACCTAATGAACATGAAGTTTACCTTCAACCAAGTACACTGTCGCAAAATGGTTCCCTGTACGAACACTGCTGCAAGGCCATTGATATTTCTCTGCAGTTTGGAGTTCATGGATTGCCCCTCATTGGTGGAGGCGATTGGAATGACGGAATGAACCGCGTGGGAGAAGCAGGAAAGGGAGAAAGTGTTTGGCTAGGATTCTTTTTGTACGATATCCTCATTAAGTACGAGAAAATTTGCCGTAGCATGGATGATACAGCAAGAGCCGATCACTATGCTTTGACAGCCCAAGAACTGAAAGTAAAGCTCAACGAAAATGGATGGGACGGCGCATGGTATTTAAGGGCATTTTACGATGATGGCACGCCTATTGGGTCTGCTGATAATGAAGAATGTAGAATAGACGCCATTTCTCAGGCTTGGTCTATTATTTCTGGTGTAGCTTCTCCCCAAAGAGGAAAACAAAGCCTTCAAGCCTTGGAGCAACATCTGGTTTCTGAGAAAGGCAAGTTTATTCGATTGTTAACCCCTCCTTTTAATAAAACGGAAAAGGATCCCGGCTACATCAAAGGGTACATTCCCGGCGTAAGAGAAAATGGAGGTCAATACACCCATGCGGCACTTTGGACTATAAAAGCCTTTGCAGCCATGGGTATGGG
Organism: Cryomorphaceae bacterium; assembly: GCA_003566715.1. Classification (GTDB taxonomy): domain Bacteria; phylum Bacteroidota; class Bacteroidia; order Flavobacteriales; family Schleiferiaceae; genus CSBr16-58. The sequence goes on from PXCF01000134.1 coordinate 2,099, forward strand.
AGAGAAAGCGATCCATTATCTCAACATGATCAACCCCATCAACCATTCGCTCGACCAAGCCTCGGCAGATAGATATAAAGTAGAACCCTATGTGATAGCGGCTGATGTTTACGGAGAACCCCCTCTCACCGGACAAGGTGGCTGGAGCTGGTACACCGGTTCGGCAGGATGGATGTATCGGGTAGCATTGGAATCTGTTCTTGGGATCCAATTCAATGGCAATTCCTTACTATTAAATCCTGCCATATCGGAAAATTGGGAAGGATTTACAGTAGATCTGCTTTTGGATGACCAAGTCACAAAATATCATATTGCAATCATGAATCCAAACAAGCTACAAAGTGGGTTACTTGCTGGAACGGTAGATGGCGTTGACGTTCTGTTTGGTGAAGCTCCTGCGAAAATTTTGCTGAACAAAGATGAAAAAGAGCATCACGTTCGCTTAGATATAATTGAAGGTTAAGGGTGTAAATTTGTATCTCAAAATGAGAAATGACCTGCAAATATTAAAACGAGTTGGAAAACTAATAAACATAAATTTTGGAACGAAAGATAATGGCACCACAACAGCTAAGCACTTTATTTGAGAAAAATTAAAACAACGTACAGAAAAAGTGAGCAAGGTTTTTTTTAAGACAGAAGGCCTCAAGTGTTAAGTGCTAATACATATGATCAACAGGATATTCCTCAATCGTCTGGGAACCCTTACGTTGTGCATTTAAATTGATGTTAAGCCAAAATACCGGACCTTGAGCGAAGATGGCTCTTTCAGAGCTGATATTGATGTACCTTGCAATATATCCAGCTGATAGCGTATAGGAACCGAATGCAAAGTTTGCCATACAAAAAACACGGTGCTCGTGTCGTACGCCATTTGGTCCGGGCCCGGAAATAAACAACGCTTCATTAATGAGTGAAACGGCAAATTTGGATCGCCCTCTAAATACATCGCCTACATTGTAACGCAACCCATGGTTGAATCGCCAGCGGTAGTTAACGGAGTAGCTACTTAATAGCTCCTCATTTTCTCTATCCAAATCTTGAAAAAATCTTGTGTCAAAGCGAAACCGTAAACTGCTTGTAAAATTCCCTTTTTTCGGTAACCGGTATACAGTCTGCATCCAAGGACGATGCTCGGATCGGATAAGAGCACCTTCCGACCATGGAGCGGTTAATGCCAAATAACCATAACCTACGGTGGTATTTAGCGGAATACGCTTCGCATGATAAGTAAAACCCATTCGGTGAATAAAAAAAAGATCGTTGACAAAATGGACATCATTCCACACCGCCCAATTTTCCGATATTTGAACGGAGGTCATCACACCCCACCAAGTTTCATCTCGCAAATCGATTTCTTGTTGTGCAGATATAAATCTGATAGAAACAAAAGTGAATAAGAAGGAAAAAAGTAGTGTTCTAAACATTTTTTAAACCAATGTGATTTGATGGTGTTAATTAATAAGCAGCATGTAAATTGTATAAATACAAAACACCGACCGATGTTATTTCCCTGTCTATATGCCACATAACTGTTCAAATTAACCCCCTGACTCTATTGTATTCATGCCAATAAAAGCCGCTCGTTGCGCGGATGAATATACAGCATTGAACCAAAATGAAAAACGTACATTTGGGTCTTTAACACATCACAGCATGAGTGCACTTTCAGCATTTAAAAATCAGCCTATAGCATCTACATTCTTACCAAGTTTTCAAGGCATCCCCACCGAGCGTATTGAGAAGAAATACCTCACCGTACTGCTTATTCAAAAGGCCATTCAATTTATAATTGTACTCGGTATTTGGTTTGGCGTGTATCAATTTGAACCGGACATGGCGCTTATGCCCGGACTGCTTATTCTCGGTGGAGTGCTTGCCATTTGGACGTTTTTGACCATTTTTGTGGTAGTGGTTTTCCCCACCCGAAAATTTGTGGTGAGAACCCATGACGTGACCTATGAATACGGAAGACTGTTCTACTCCGTAACCACGATACCTATCAATCGGATTCAACACGTAAGTCTTGGACAAGGGCCGCTGGAACAGCTCTTCAATATTGCGCACCTAAACATCTATACCGCCGGAGGCAATCAAGCCGATCTTACACTTCCCGGATTAAAATACGATTTGGCCGAAAGCTTGAAAGACCATCTGTTGTTCTTAGCCAAAAACCCCGATAAAATAGCACAAACAGCCGATAAACAATTAAATCAAGCCAAACATGGAGATGAACTGGTATAGCCCCAACCGGCTATCAAGCTTTGCCCTAATCAGCAGTCCACTCATGTTTTTAAGGCAATTTTTCCGATCGGCTTGGGTACTCTTTATTCCTTTATTTGTCAATTTTAGTTGGCAAATACTATGGTATTTTCTATATGCCGTGATTGGCATCTCTGTCATTGCCATTGTACTGGGTGTCGTTTATTATTTCAACTATAAGTTTTGGGCAACGGAAAAAGAAATCATCGTACACGAATGGTTTTTTCGACTAAAAAAAATTAGTGTACCCTTCGATAGAATCCAATCGGTGTCGCTGGAACAAACTTTTTTGCAGAAAATCATGGACGTGTACCGGGTGAAAATAGATACGGCCGGAAGTTCGGGAGACGAAGTAAATCTCAGGGCTTTAGATATTGAACAAGCGTTGGCGTTTAAGGCATTTTTACAAGAAAAAACAACACAGAACATCGAGGAGCAGGTAGAGCCCTATCAAATAGATGAGGTAGCTTCATTAGCGAACACACATGCAGAGAAAAAGGGGGATACCCTGCTGAAACACAGCTTTGGTCGTTTGGTGATGGTTGGCTTGACTATTAATCACCTGAAATCCTCCGTCTATATTTTCATTGGAATGTTTTATCTCCTTCAAGTCACAGAAAGCCTGCATCTTGAAAAATATGCGTTTGAACAAATTGCGGAGTCGGGTATACAATTTGGCTCGTTGAGGCTTTGGTTAAATTTTTTGGGGTTGTTTGTTGCCATTAGTTTTGCCGCTTCTTTGGTGTCAACCGTACTTAAATACTACAATTTAACCCTTACGGATTCAGGAAAATACCTAATAGCAAGTCATGGCTTACTAAAAACCTCAGAAGTACACCTACGCGAACGGAGAATTCAGAAGTTTACTCTGGTGCAAAACCCGCTACAACGTCTTGTTAATTTTAAGGAACTGCGATTCAAACAAGTGGGCAAAGACGTCAATAGCTCGTTGACCATTCCGGGAGCCAGCTCAGGCATCGCGCTGAATTTACTGCATGATTATAGCGAAGGTGCATACAACTCTTGGATGACCAATATCGACATTCACACCAGTAGACGCCTAATGATTGTCCTTCGATTTTCGTTATTCACCCTCTTGTTCACAGCCATCGGACTGCTCTTTCCTTTTGGCTTAGTTATTTGGACACTTATATTTTTATGGACCGTTTTGGGAATATTATATTGGCGCAATTACCGCTATTATCACGTCAAACTTTTGAAAACAGGATTGGAAAAGAGAACGGTGTTTTTTGAATATGAGCAAACTTTTGTCCGATACGAAAAAATACAGGCGGTGGTCTTATCAACCAATCCAGTTAGCAAATCTCTAGGGTTCAGAAAAATTACGGTTTGCACTGCAGGCGGCAACCTGTCCTTACCGCACCTATCTCCCGAGAATGCAGAATACCTCCGCGATTATCTACTTTACAAGGTTGAGCGTGAAAATAAGACTTGGATGTAATAGGAGATGGTTGGTATTTATGTGTTTGAACTTCTAAAATAACGACCCAGAGAAAAAGTTGCGTACTTTTGACTGGCAATAACCCAACCACATCACATGTTTGAATACAAACACTTAAGTCACGCACTCATCATTGCCATCGGCTCGGTATTTATCCTTTACATCGGGCGAAACTTATTCATCCCATTTGTTTTTGCACTGTTTATCTGGTTTATAATTAAGCAGATACGATTGACGATGAACCGCGTGGACTTCATCAAAAACAAATTTCCGGAGTGGTTGAAAAACATCGTTTCCTTTTTGGTGATTCTCACGGCGGTTAACTTCATCATAAATATTGTTTACGCCAACTTCCTTAAACTAACCAATTCCATCGATAGTTACGTCGCCAAGGTGGACGTTATCGTCAAGCAAATCAACGAAACGTTCAACATCGACGTGATGAACTCGCTTTACCTCCACTACCAAGACTACAACATTAGCACTTTCCTTTTTTCGTTATTCAACTACTCGACCGGACTGGTGGGTTCCATATTCATCATTGTTGTATACGCCATTTTCATTCTCTTGGAAGAATCGACCTTTAAAACCAAGCTCGAAAAACTACTCCCGCAAACCGACGCGTTTGAAGAGCAGTTTGACTTGATAAAAAAAATAGAGCGTGCTGTGTCCAAATACCTCGGTTTAAAAACACTGATTTGCTTAATGACCAGTGTACTGAGTTATTTCGCGCTTATTTTAATTGGGGTAGACTTCCCTGTGTTTTGGGCCTTTTTGATTTTTATCCTCAACTACATCCCCATCATCGGTTCGTATGTGGCCACATTTCTTCCGGTGGCCTTTGCGCTGTTGCAATTTGGCAGTTTTCCACCGGCCATTTTCGTTTTACTCTCGGTGGGAAGCATCCAGTTGGTCATTGGCAACTTCATCGATCCACGCATCATGGGCAATAACGTCAATCTCAGTCCACTGGTCATCATTCTATCACTGTCGTTTTGGGGCGCCATCTGGGGCGTTATCGGTATGTTCCTGAGCGTACCCCTGATGATCATCGTATTGATTGTCTTTGCAAAAATCCCCCGCTTTCAACCTTTGGCCATTTTGATGTCGCGCAATGGGGAGATTTAATAGCATGATGGTTTTTCTACAAAGCACGCCTTCAACGATCATCTTTACACTGTAGCACAAAAGACATTACATTAAGTTTTTGGGGACTTATCGTATTTGTGTACCTTTCGGCGAAAGTTTTCAATTATTTTGTGAATACATAAACAATTTGAAGATGATTAAGACATACTTTGTTGTAACAGCAATATTATTTTCACTTTTAACCGCAGCTAAATCGAAGCCCACTGTTGTCATCAATGAATTTATGGCGTCCAACAAAAGCACCATCGCAGATGAGACCGGAGCCTTTGAAGACTGGATAGAGCTATATAACCCCGGCAGAAAAAACATCAACCTCTCCAGTTATTATTTGAGCGATGACCCGGAACATCTGACAAAATTTAAAATACCGAATAAGACAGTCTTAAATAAGAAGTCATTTGTATTATTCTGGGCGAGCGGTGATGTTTCTCGCGGCAATCGACACACCAATTTCAAGCTTGGTGCAAGCAAAGGGGAATACGTTATTCTTACTGCGCCCAACGGCGTTGACATCATTGACTCCATAAAGTTTGGCCCGCAAACAACCGATATTTCCTACGGACGCCTTCCTGACGGAACGCCTTCTTTCTCCTTCTTTGACAGGGCCACACCAAACTCTAGCAACAGCGGATCTGCCGTTAAAAAAACCATCCTCAAACCCCCTGTTTTTTCTCAGGTAGGCGCCTTTTTAAAGGCTGAATTCACACTGGAAATATCTTCACCTGATAGCGGCGTAATCATTTACTACACACTCGACGGAAGCGAACCCGACCCCGATAACCTTTCCGGAAAAACCTACACCTACAAAAACCAGTATCAAAAATTTCAAAATATAAAAGTAGGCGAACCGTTGACCGATAGTATTGTGACATATACATACACAGAACCCATCGAGATTAAAGACCGTTATGCAGACGACAACAGAACCAGCAGAAAATCCTCTACCTTTGACTCTAAGCCAAATTACTTTCCTCCAGCCGGTGGTTTTTTAAACAAAGGCACCGTGGTGCGCGCCATTGCAACCCGAGAAGATGCGATATCAAGTGAGATAGTTACTGAAACGTATTTTGTGGGCCCCAGGCTTTTAAATCACTACACACTTCCAGTCGTATCACTTAGCATTGATGAAAACCTGCTGTTTGACGTTGATGATGGGGTATACTGTGCAGGCACAACCTTTGAAAAATGGAGACCTACAAGCAAGAAGATTGCGCCAGATAATAGTCCGGCCAATTGGAGACGTGAAGGAAGGGCGTACGAGTACAGAATGGGCTTTGAGTACTTTAACACAGATGGACAAAAGGAGTTTGGCCAATTGGTAGGCGCTAGAATTCACGGGGGATTTACCCGATCAAGAAGGCGTAAATCGCTTCGCCTATACGCCAGAAGTGCGTACGGACAATCGACGTTTAATTATCCGTTTTTCACCAACCGAACGGATGATGAATTTAAGCGCATTCTATTGAGAAATAGCGGCAACGACGAAAGAAACACACAATTCAGAGATGCCTTTATTCAAAACCTCGTGATGCACCTACCTTTCGATATTCAGCAGTCTGAAGCTGCCATTGTGTTTATCAACGGCGAATACTGGGGCATTCACAACATCAGAGAATGGCAAAACCACCATTACATCAAACGCCTTTACAACATTAAAAAAAATGAATTGGACTTTATTTCCGAAAGGATGGATGTGAAAAATGGTGACAGCATTCACTTTACAAACCTCTTGGAATACGTCAAGGAAAACGACCTGTCCGACGACGCACTGTTTGCACATGTCAACACAAAGATTGATATAGCAGCATTTACCGATTACGTGATTGCTCAGGTGTTTTCGCGAAATACCGATTGGCCAACCAACAACATCAAGTGGTGGAGAAAAAGAGTGCCGTATTCACCGGATGCTCCCACAGGTCACGACGGTAGATGGCGTGTACTCGCTTATGACATGGACTTTGGCTTCGGTTGGCATCGAGGACTGAGAGAGGTTAATAACAATACGTTGGCAATTGCCCTCACCGAATCGCACGTGGGCGTAATACTGAGTAACTTGTGTCAGAACGAAGATTACAAAAAACACTTCGTGAACAGATACGCCGATTTAATGAATACCTGCTTTACCCCTACACATGTAAAAACCGTATTAGACAGCATGGTTGCTATTTACCAACCGGAAATTAATGAGCACAGTGCTCGCTGGAGACATCACTCGGGCGTAAACAGATGGATGGTTGAAGTCAATTTAATTCAAAAATGGGCAAACAAGCGCCCTAAGCACGCCCGCAATCACCTAGAAAAAGCATTCCATTTAAAAGGCAAGCACAAATTAAATGTCGACATCACCGATATGCACCGCGGATTTGTAAGCGTCAACACCATCGATATAGACCCTAAAACCGTTGGCGTGCCATCCGCCCCATACCCTTGGCAAGGTGTTTATTTTCAAGGCGTTCCCATTGAACTCGAAGCCATTCCCAATACGGGATATACGTTCAAGGAGTGGAGAATCAACGGTGAGCGAATATCCAAAAACCTCATCGAGATAAACTTAGAAAGAGATACCCTCATTGTTGCCCATTTTGTGACAGATAAAGACATAGATTGTGGTACGCATTCATCGCATGTATTGGCCGACAAGCACTTTATGTTTAAAGAATGGGACAGTGAAAACACGGCGGGATCAATGCCTGCGAATATGGCTTTTGTTTATTTCAACAACACCGATCCCGATATTTTCGCCAATATCGAAGGATTTACCGATGGTGCATACAACCTCAGCTCAAGAACAAGAATTAAAGGTTTAGATAAAAAAGGCATCGGCTTTATCAATACCGGAAAGAAAAAAGGCAACCCCGGTTTTCCCGGAAAGAAATTAGGCGGTGCCATTCTATACCTCAACACGGAGAATGTTGGTCAGGCCTTCGTGCAGTTCACCGGAGGAACCATCAAGCCGGGTTCCCGTGAATACAGCATAAGACTGCAGTACAGGATTGGGGATAACGGCAATTGGCACGACTTACTCGACGAAAACGACAACCCCATTGAATACAAGCGCCAATCAAGTATGGACCACAGCGAAATCATCGGTCCCCACCCCCTGCCTACGCAGCTACTCGGTCGTGAGTGCATACAACTCATGTGGAGATATTATCATACCAGCACAAAAAACAATAACAGCAATGGAGCCCGTGACTTTCTGCGATTGGACAACATTTTCATATCGAAAGGAAAGATGCCGAAGTCTCCGATTTATTTTGATTAGTGGCGGAGTATAAAGTCTGATTGCTGCGTTATGCTCAACGGCGTGCCGATACAGGGCTAAGGGCATTGCTTAGTAAGCTGTTGCGACCTTGTTCATTTTGTTTTTTACCCAATACCCAACGACACACTTTGTCGTATCCCCTCCTTTCCTTTGCGGCAAAACAACACCCAATGGAAACAATCAACAAAAGCAATCAAAGCACCCGTCAGGAACAACTCAACCGGGCTGCAAGTGTACTCAAACGTAAATTCGTAGGACTCGATGCCGTGATTGACGATGTCATGACCGCCATCAGTGGATGGTACCACTACCCCAACTACCAAAGCAGTCCGTGCATTGTCAATTTATGGGGATTAACCGGCACGGGGAAATCAGCGCTGGTACGCGAACTCATCAGCCAGCTCAAGATCGAACACAAAATGCTGCACTTCGATATGAGCGATGGCCCTGTCCTTTCTGTAGAAATTGACGACGCCAAACTTCACACCAATGCCCCGGTTATCATCGTCGATGAGGTGCAACACGCCCGCACCATCAATGAACGCGGTTATGATGTGCGCTACATCAACGGTGATCTTTGGCAGCTCCTGGACACAGGGGTGTTTTCATTCAACACGGACCGCTCTGAAGCGCACAATCTCCTCCACTATGTACACCACCTGGAAAGCTTACTGCCGCATATACGGGTGGAGGATGGGCTTGTTGTCCGGGAAAAGTTGATGTTTATCGAAGAGGTTGACGATCGGGAATGGGTTGAAGCCAATGAATATGGCGACGACAAACCCGCCCCCTTTATTTCTAAAAAATGGGACGGCTATTTGCGCGATCAATTTCCCCGGCAGTTTGTCACCAAACAC
>PXCF01000026.1 GCA_003566715.1 Cryomorphaceae bacterium
CAGAGCTGGTGTATCAAAAACTAATGTGGTATCGAGCCAAGCCCAGAGATATTAGAGATGACTTTGAAGATGATTTTAACTTAAACCAAGGTCATTGGGATACCCTTGTAAAAAAGGTATTAGATGATTATATCGTCTATTAAATAAGATAGAATGTTTAACAAGAAAATGAAAACATTAATTTTGATTTTATTTACCTTGGGATTTTCAGTTTTTGGATACGCCCAATCACCCCGCGAAATATACTACGATTACGATGCCAACGACAACATATTCATGCGTTTTGTGGTAAATTTACGCATGGATCAAAATGGCGGCGACCCATCTCAAAACATCCAAAATCCCTCACCCCCTCAACAACTCCCCAACCACAAACGTACTTCCACCAACATAAACGACATCATCGGGAGATGCGTCTTTTAGCGCAGCAAGGTAAGCTTGTTCCACGGACGAATGAACGGTTTTGGTTGGATATGGCCATTCGGAAAACAATGCTTTGGCCGGTCGACCGCGAGGGACATCCGGTGCGCATAAGTAATAGGTAGCGTTTTCGGGTAAAAGTTTGGCAATGGGTACCACCGGCTTGTCGTTAACCATGCCCCAAACAATTCTCAGAGTCTTGGCCGGAATGTCATTTAACTGATGCATCACCTCGCGTACACCTTCTGCGTTATGCGCCGTATCGGCGATGATGAGCGGTTTTTTGCCCAGCACCTCCCAGCGTCCGCGCAATCCGGTCAAGCCCTGCACATCACCCAAGGCTTTTTCTAAGACATCCATCGGAATTTGCCATGGAAGGTGTCGCAGCACTTCGCTCAGCGTACGCAGGTTTTTGGTTTGGTATTGGCCGCCCAAGGAGACTTTCCAATCAGGCGTGTAATGAGGTAAAAACAGTGGCGCGTTGACTTCGCGACAGATTTTTTCAAAAACCGGCAGCACCTCCTCGTCGGGTTCACCGAGAATCATAGGCACGTCATTACGGGCAATGGCGGCTTTTTCGGCAGCGATTAACGCTCTGGTATCACCGAGGTACTGGGTGTGGTCGAGACCGATGTTGGTCACCACCGTAAGTATGGGCTTAACTATGGATGTGGCGTCAAGTCGCCCCCCCATACCCACCTCTACCACGGCCACATCGACCTGCTGCTTTGCGAAGTGATCCAAGGCCATGGCCACGCCAAGTTCAAAAAAGGTGGGATCTGATGGCGGCATTTTTTTAAAACGATCGACAAAATCAACCACTTCGGTTTGGGAAATCATTGTCCCATTGATGCGGATACGTTCTCGGAAATCGACCAAGTGCGGACTGGTGTACAAGCCGGTTTTTAGGCCGTGGGTTTGCAAAATGGCTGCAAGCATATGACTGAGTGAGCCTTTGCCGTTGGTACCGCCAACGTGAATAACAGGAATATTTGATTGTGGGTTACCCAGTGAAGTGCATAATTTTTCAATGCGCTCCAGCCCCGGCTTAAAGGCTACAGCTCCTTGATTTTGAAATACGGGCAATTGACGGAAAAGCCATCCAACGGCTTCCTCGTAGTGAAGGTGCATATAAAAAAATGGAATTAGTCCTCAGGGAAGGCCTCGAAGCGTTCACGGCAAGTAGTGCGCCATACAGTAGGATTAACGGTGGTATCTCCGGGCGTTGCATCTTGTGGAAAAACCGTTTCCGTATCGCTGTAATCATCGCAGTCTTCCTCCTCATCAATGTAGATGATATCAAATAACGGATCTGGCCAATCATCTACATTTGACTTCACCATGCAACGACAGACTTTCTCTTCGCCTTGACAACCGAAGACAATTAATCCGAAACTAAATATCAGTAGGGCGGGTAGAATAATGCGACGCATAGGTTAATGTTATGATGGAAGTTTTACTGGTAAAAATTGCAAAGTACAAATATACGCGAATACGTGAATAATACAAATCGCCATTTTACAGAAAATTAAATCGCAGACACTGCTAAAACAACATTTCGATAAAAACGATTCCAGTGTTCAATTTTTTTAAAATAAAAAAACGAGAGCAACTGCAAAGTATTTTCTATTTTCGCAGCTTAACTTTTATTCCGTAGCTTAATGGAAACGACTTATAAGAAGATCAATAATATTGCCGGCTGGATTGTATTTGCCATTGCCACCCTTGTTTACACGTTAACAGTAGAGCCCACCGCCAGTTTCTGGGATTGCGGTGAATTTATTGCCACTTCGGTAAAACTGCAGATTGGTCACCCCCCCGGAGCACCTTTGTTTCAATTATTGGGTGCTGTGTTTGCCATCTTTGCCGGAGGCGACGTTACCAATATGGCGTTTTGGGTGAATATGATGTCTGTGCTTTCATCTTCTTTTACCATTTTATTCTTGTTTTGGACCGTAACGGCATTGGCTAGAAAGATTGCGGAAAGAAACAACGACTTCAACGAAAACGCTACACTTCCCATCATTGCAAGTGGTGTGGTTGGTGCGCTGGCCTACACCTTCTCAGATTCATTTTGGTTTTCGGCGGTAGAGGCGGAGGTTTACGCCATGTCATCGCTATTTACCGCCATGGCATTTTGGGCCATTTTTAAATGGGAGCGCGAATTTGACGTCAGTCCGCACGCCAATCGCTGGCTGATCTTCATCGCCTTTGTGGTTGGTCTTTCGGTGGGTGTTCACATCCTCGTATTCCTTACCATCCCCGCCATTACCGTTATTTACTTCTTTAAGCGCAACCCAACACTTACTGCGTGGAACTTCATCAAAGCCAATGTGGCGGGGATCATCATTCTTGGTCTGGTGTTCTCAGTAATCATTCCTTTTGTGTTGAATATGTTTAGCAAGGTAGAGTTTTGGTCTGTCAACTACCTCGGACTTCCGTTTGACTCCGGAACCATCATTGCTACGCTCCTATTATTTGGTGCTTTCTTCTTTGGGTTGTGGTACACCGCCAAAACCAAAAAGGTGCACTGGAATACCGCCATCTTGTGTGTATTCTTCATCTTATTGGGCTATTCTACCTTTATCACCTTGGCCATTCGCTCAAACGCCAATCCCCCAATTGACGAGAACAATCCCGAAGACGCGACCAGCTTGTTGAGCTATTACAAACGTGAACAATACGGGGATCTTCCACTTCTATACGGTCAATACTTCAACGCCCAGCTCGATCGCAACGAACCATACAAAGACGCCAAACCCACCTACGAACGCAATGAAGAAGCGGGGAAATATGTGGTTATCAACGATGGAAAAAACCAAGTACAGAACTTTGATTCTCGCTACAAAGGCTTCTTGCCGCGTATGTGGAGCCCTGATCCTCGTCACCACGACAACTACGTAAAAATATCGGGGATGAAAAGCAAAGAGGAAATCCCCACCCTTGGACAGAACATCAAGTTTATGTTCAACTTCCAATTTGGCTACATGTATTGGCGCTATTTCATGTGGAATTTTGCCGGTAGACAAAACGATGAACAGGGTCATTTGGAACTCACCAAAGGCAACTGGATATCCGGGATTCCTTTTATCGACAACATGAGATTGGGACCGCAAAAGAACTTACCCCACTACATGAAAACCAATAAGGCGAGAAATACGTATTTTCTCTTACCGCTCATCTTGGGTATCATCGGTTTGATTTACCACTTCCGCAGCGACAAACAAGATGCTTGGGCAGTAACACTGGTATTTTTGTTTACCGGATTGGCCGTACTGGTCTACACCAATCAGCGGCCTTTTGAGCCACGCGAACGCGACTACGCAGTGGTAGGTTCTTTCTATGCCTATGCCATGTGGATTGGCCTTGGGGTTTATGCCCTCATCGATTGGCTGCAAAAACGCTATAAACACAAAATGATTCCGGCAGCCGTTAGTGTGGTATGTCTCTTGGCCGTACCCGGACTTATGGCCAAGGAAAACTGGGACGACCACAATCGCAGCAATCGCTACACGGCACGTGATATTGCCAAAGCCTATCTCGACAGCTGTGAACCCAATGCACTCATTTTTACCAATGGTGACAACGATACCTTCCCGCTTTGGTATGTGCAAGAGGTAGAAGGCTACCGAACCGATGTACGCATCGTTAACCTCAGCCTTCTCAACACCGATTGGTACATCGACATGATGAAACGCAAGTTTTACGATTCCAAGCCTGTACCGTTTACGTTTGAACGCGAACAGTACGTTCAAGGTACACGCGATGCTGTTTACTTCCAAGATCTCAAACTTAAAAACGATGTATGGGACATCAACGACTTCATCCGCTGGATCAAAAGCGATAACGACCGTACCCGCGCCCGCATCTTTGGTGGACGTGAGATTCAGTTTTACCCCGTACAAAAACTGCGCGTCAACATCGACAAAGAGGCGGTGATCAATAATGGCGTAGTCGGTATTGAAGACAGTGCCAGTATTGTCGAAAACCTTGTCATTGACATGGGCAACACCAGTATGCTCTCTAAGCGCGATTTGATGGTACTTGATTTAATAGCACACAATCAGTGGGATCGTCCGATTTACTTCTCCATTACCGTGGGTAGTCGAGCGAAAGATTACTTCTGGTTGACCGACTACTTCCGCCTGGAAGGCTTGGCGTATCGTTTTGTACCGGTGAAAAACACCACCCCATCACAAGGATTCAACTTTGGTGAGGTCGACAGCGACATCATGTACAGCAACCTGATGAATAAGTTTGAATTTGGTAATGCCAAAGACCCCAACGTTTATCTCGACGAAACCAATCGTCGTATGGCTTCCAACTTCCGCAATATTTATGCGCGTTTGGCCGATCAACTCATCAAGGAGGGTCAAAATGAAAAGGCTTTAGATGTGCTCGACCGCGTGATGGAAGAAATGCCGGAACACAGCTATCCGTACAATTTCTTTATCCTCAACATCATCGAAGGCTACTTCAAAGCAGGAAATAAAGAAAAAGGACGAGAATTGGCCAATACCTACGCCGACCGTTTGGAAGGCGAACTGAAATATTACAATCAGTTCAAAGGCAGCAAGCGCAAAGCCATTGAGCAAGAACGCGGACAAGCCAATAACTACTTCCAGTACTTGGTCAACATTTCCGTGCAGTACGACGGCGATCGAAACAACTTACAAGACAACGAAATCTTCCAACGCTATCAGAGCGTGAGTAGATAATGCGTTTCACCCGCGTACCTCGATGGACACAGTGGGCCTTTCCAAACATGGAGTGGCGCACTTCCAACGGTAAGGTGCTCCCAACATTTGACGATGGTCCACACCCGGAAATTACGCCCTGGGTGTTGGATCAACTTCGTCAACACAACTGCAAGGGGGTCTTTTTTCTTGTCGGCAACAATGCCCAACGCTACCCCGATGTGGTGGCGCAAATATTGGCCGAAGGTCATACTATTGGCAACCACAGCATGACCCACCGCAACGGATTCAGCACCGATACAAACCGCTATTTAGAAGACGTTTTTGCGGCGGAAGCACACACCTCAAACACCTTGTTTCGTCCGCCATACGGCAAGATACGGCCCGCGCAGCACAAGGCGTTAATCGCCCGTGGATACCGCATCATGATGTGGGAGGTGCTCAGCTACGACTTCGACGCCACAGCCTCGTCTGAAGTTTGCCTGAACATTCTTAACAAAAACGTACGTGAAGGGTCCATCGTCGTGTTTCACGACTCAGAAAAGGCCTGGCCGAGATTAGAACAAGTCCTCCCCATTTGGCTACAATCTTTAGATAAAAACCTCATCAACGTATGACAAGAATCATGAGCTGGAATGTCAACGGCATTCGCGCCATCGTCAAAAAAGACTTTTTCAGACAAATCGATGCCTTGCAAGCAGATGTCCTTTGTTTGCAAGAAACCAAAGCCCAAGTAGATCAGGTTGAAGATGCCTTGAAAGACCTTGATGGCTACCACGTATTTGCCAATCACGCCGAGCGCAAAGGCTATTCCGGTGTGGCCATTCTCAGTAAGGAACAACCACTTTCCGTTAACACCGACATGGGCATTGAGGAGCACGACAACGAAGGCCGTGTACTCTGTGCAGAATTTCCAGACTTTTACGTGGTCAGTGTGTACACACCCAACGCCGGAAATGGTCTCGCTCGATTGGATTACCGCAAGCAGTGGGACATAGACTTTCGCAATTACATCACGCAATTAGAACGCAAAAAACCGGTGGTGGTGTGTGGCGACCTCAACGTGGCGCATCAGCCCATAGACATTGCCCGCCCAAAATCAAATTACAATAAAACCGCCGGATATACCCAGGTGGAAATCGACGGCATGAGTGCCCACTTGGAAAACGGGCTTGTTGATACATTTCGCGCGCAGCATCCCGATGAGGTCAAATACTCTTGGTGGAGCTACCGCGGCGGCGCCCGACAAAAGAACATCGGTTGGAGACTGGACTATGTATTGGTCAGTGAATCTCTATATCCGCAAATAAAAGAAGCCTTTATTCTCAACGAATACGAAGGATCGGATCATTGTCCAGTGGGTGTGTTGATTGAATAAAAGGTCGGATTTTACGTCGGATAGCACAGATAGTACTGTCTGAACGTCCGACTAAACGCCTGTATATCCATGATATGCGCATCATTGGCGATGGGGGTGATGGAACCATCAGATTCCAGAAGCGAAATAGAAACAGTTTCGGTATTGTAAGCGCGGTTTTCGATGGCTCCGGAAAATACAAAATAGGACATGGCGTCTTCGGATAGTCCCAACACCTTCTTTGCGCGTTGCTTGTAGGCCTCTACCTCCTCCAACGAAAACGGCTGCTCACGCAGTTTCACTTTGAGCAAATTCCTATCGATGAGTCGGCGTGATAGCTCGGCGAGAATGACGTCTGCATGCTGCATCCACCCTTTAATGGCCGATAAAATATCTACATCGTCTAATTGGGCATATAAATCCAATTTACCGGACAACTGCTCCACCGACAGTCGATTGTTGATCATGTAGCGCAGGGGTTCCGAACAAGGCACGTCCTCTCCTGCTTCGCTTAAATAACGCGCGCGTTCGAGGATGCGCACCAATAAATACTCGGCGCTCAACACTGTTTTATGCAGATAAACCTGCCAGTACATCAGTCGGCGCGCCACCAAGAACTTCTCGATGGAATACACCGCTTTGGCGTCCACAACCAGTTGTCCATTGGCCACATTCAACATAGAAATCAAACGCTCGGTATTGACCATCCCTTCGGATACGCCAGTAAAAAAACTATCGCGACGCAGGTAATCGAGACGATCCATATCGAGCTGACTGCTCACCAATTGGTGGAGAAAGGGCTTGCTGTAGGTGTTGTTAAAAATAGAAATGGCCAAATCGAGTTTACCGTCGAATTGTTGATTTAACGCATGCATGTACAACAGCGATATGTCTTCGTGATGCACGTTAATCAAGGTATGCTCTAAAGTATGGGAAAATGGTCCGTGACCAATGTCGTGCAACATAATGGCAACAAGCACCCCTTCCTCTTCACTATGAGAAATATCGTGACCTTTTTGCCGCAATACAGCAATGGCCTGTCGAGTGATATGCGTCGCACCCAAAGCGTGATGAAATCTGGTATGCGTAGCACCCGGATACACCAGATACGTGAGTGCAGTCTGCGAAATGCGACGCAGGCGTTGCATCCACGGGTGCTCCATTAATTTAGACAATAATCCGCCAGGAATGTGCACAAACCCGTAGACCGGGTCGTTTAGCGTCTTAAATTTTTGGTAAGTTGCAGGGCGATTTTCCATAATGAATCTCATAAAATTGTATCTTCGCAATATTATGGAAAAACCGAGAATATTATGGGTCGATGATGAAATCGATCTGTTAAAACCACACATACTTTTCATTACGGAAAAGGGTTACGACATCGACACCGTCAACAACGGCGACGACGCTTTAGAAATGATCGAAGAAAATCGTTACGATTTGGTCTTCCTCGACGAAAATATGCCGGGACTTACCGGCTTGGAGACGCTCAATGAGTTGCGCACCATCGACAGCAACTTACCGGTGGTGATGGTCACCAAAAGCGAAGAAGAGCACATCATGGAAGACGCCATTGGGGCGCAGATTGCCGATTACCTCATCAAACCAGTCAATCCCAACCAGCTGTTGTTGAGCATCAAGAAGAACCTCGATAAAAACAGACTGGTCTCCGAAAAAACAACCTCCAATTACCAGCAGGAATTTCGCAAAATCGGCATGGAACTCAACGACGTGCGCGATGTAGAAGGCTGGGTTGAAATGTATAAGCGATTGGTTTATTGGGAAATGGAACTCGACAAACTCGATGACGAGTCGATGAAAGAGATTCTCAGCATGCAGAAAGACGAGGCCAATACCATCTTCTGCAAGTTCATCGAAAAAAATTACATCGACTGGATGCAGGGCAAAGGCGATGGTCCGATGTTCTCTCCTTCCATACTCAAGCAACACCTTTTCCCTCTACTTAAAGACGGGAAAAATGTAACCGTGATTCTCATCGACAACCTTCGTTACGACCAGTGGAAAGTATTGCAGCCCGTTTTCCAGCAGTACTACAAAACCCAAAGCGAATCTACGTTTTTCAGCATACTCCCCACGGCTACGCAATATGCACGTAACAGTATTTTCTCCGGTTTGATGCCGTCGGAAATCAAAAAACGCTTTCCCGATAAGTGGTTTGACGACACCGATGACGAGGGCAAAAATCTTTACGAAGAAGATTTTCTTCGCGACAACCTCAAGCGCAATGGACTTGGTGACATCAGTGTGGCGTATCACAAAATCACCAATCACGTGAATGCAAAGAAGCTTGCCGATAACTACAAATCCTTTTCCCAGCACCAACTGAATGTAGTGGTTTACAACTTCGTTGACATGCTCTCGCACGCCAAAACCGATACCCGACTCATTCAAGAACTCGCGGACGACGACAAGGCTTATCGCAGTTTGACCCTGAGTTGGTTTAAAAATTCACCCCTTTTAGACCTCCTAAGAAAATTATCGGAAACCGACACAGAATTATTGTTGACCACGGACCATGGCACCATCAACGTAGATACGCCCACCAAATTGGTAGGATTGCGGGAGATCACCACCAACTTGCGCTACAAGCAAGGCAAGAACATGAGTTACGAGAAAAAGGACGTGTTTGAAATCAATAAGCCGGAATTGGCACACTTACCCAAAGTGCATATCAGCGCCAATTACGTCTTTGCCCGTGAGAAGATGTTTTTTGCTTACCCCAACAACTACAACCATTTTGTGAAGTACTACAAGAACACCTACCAACACGGGGGGATTTCACTAGAAGAGATGATTATTCCTATTGTGCGCATGACTTCTAAGTTCTAGATTAATGGACTACAGCAACGCATTTAGGGAAGATGAACTGCCCAAGGTAGCAGAGGAATTACTGAGGTACTTTCCCAACAGCAAAATATTTCTCTTTCGCGGGAATTTGGGCAGCGGAAAAACATCGCTCATCAAAGCAATGTGTGCACAGATGAACGTTCAAGACCACGTCAACAGTCCGACTTATGGATTGGTGAACGTCTATGAATCAACCACCCACGGACGGATCAATCACTTCGACCTCTATCGCCTCAAATCGGAAGCCGAAGCCTTAGACATTGGCATTGAGGACTATTTTGATGAAAATGCGTTTTGTTTCGTGGAATGGCCGGAATTAATTGTATCTTTAGTGCCCGAAAATTACGTTGACATTCACATGCGTATAGTGGATCATCACCGTGCCATTCGCGCCCAACAGGTATTTGTATGAGTTCCGAACATCCATCATCACCGAGCTGGTCTTTAAGCCAGTATCTACCACAGGAAGAAACCTTGGAGATTACACGTCGAAAGAGTCAACTGTTTATTGGCGTGCCCAAGGAAACCCGTCTGCAAGAAAAGCGCGTCAGTTTAACTCCGGAAGCTGTTTCTCTACTCACCGCACACGGTCATCGCGTTTTGGTGGAAACCCATGCGGGCGACGGGGCCAAGTTTAGCGACCACGACTACTCCGAAGCAGGTGCAGAAATCGCTTACGACCGCAAGCGCGTGTTCGAAGCCAATATTATTGTGAAAGTGGAGCCCCTGAGCAACGAAGAGCTCGATCTTTTAACCCACAAACAATTTGTCTTTTCATCCATCCAAATCAAAGCCCGCAACAAAAGCTACTTTGAAAAACTGATGAAGAAGAAAGTTAGCGCCATTTCATACGAAAGCTTTTTAGATGACCAAGGCCAGTACGGTGTCGTAAGAGCCATGAGTGAGATTGCCGGCAACACATCCATCCTTATTGCCGCCGAGTACCTCAGCAACGTCAACGACGGCAAGGGATACATTATGGGTGGTGTATCGGGCATACCGCCCACGCAGATTGTTATTTTAGGTGCGGGAACGGTGGGCAGCTATGCCGCCAGAGCTGCACTGGGACTAGGTGCTCAGGTCAAAGTATTCGACAAGTGTTTGCTCAAGCTTCGTCGACTTCAAGAGATGCTCAAAAGCCCCATATACACAAGCGTACTAAACCCCAACACATTGGCACACGCACTGCGCGAATGTGATGTATTGATAGGTGCACTTCGTCCGGAAGACGGTCGCTCCCCATGTGTGGTTACCGAAGAAATGGTCAAGGGCATGAGTCCGGGCTCGGTCATCATTGACGTTTCCATCGACAGTGGTGGTTGCGTTGAAACCTCGGAGTTATGCACGCACGACAAACCCATTCGCAGCAAGCATGGCGTCATACATTACGGCGTGCCAAATATCCCCAGTCGCGTATCGCGCACGGCCTCCATCGCTTTGAGCAATATTCTCACCCCTCTGCTCCTCGATGTTGCCGACCGCGGTGGCATTGAAGAAACGTTGCGCAACAAGCCCAACCTCCAAAAAGGACTTTACATTTACAACGGCGTACTCACTTCTAAAATCATCGGTGAGTGGCACAGTTTGCCCTACAGCACGGCAAATTTGTTGTTGGGGGGAATGTGATTTATATAATCGCAGAAATCGTATCGCAACTGAGACAA
>PXCF01000117.1 GCA_003566715.1 Cryomorphaceae bacterium
AGCGAAAAAAGGTGTACTTCTCCGAATACAGGGAAAGATCTATCTGTTTATACGCCCCTATTTGCACGCAAAAAAACAGTCCCTCATTCCACGGAGAGGTTTTTTCGATAGGCAGATCAGCCGCTACTTCTACATAGACGGTATCGGCAACAGTGGATTTGTTTGCACCAAAAAATTTGCCCTCGTCACGCCAAAGCCAAGCGATGAACACCACCGCAAATAAAAACAAAATGGTCATCAAATAGGCAACACTCTTTGCCGTTGACGAAGACGCCTTAGCGGAAGACGTTTCTTTTCTCAATTGCCTGTTCTCCTTTTCGAGCAGGGTGAGCTTTTTTTCTATCTCGGGTGGTAATGACATAAAGTGATTAATTGGTTGTGTTCTGATATTGGCGAAGATAGCTAAAAACAACAAAAGCCGAAAGTAAAAACTTTCGGCTTTTGGAATATATGCTTTATCTAAATCTTAATTATGCATTGACCTTTAAGACTTCTGCCATACGCGTTCCTATCTCCGCCGGCGAATCCACTACGTGAATACCCGACTCGCGCATGATGGCTTTCTTGGCTTGAGCGGTGTCGTCTTTTCCGCCAACAATGGCTCCGGCGTGCCCCATGGTACGACCGGCTGGAGCGGTTTCTCCGGCAATAAATCCTACCACCGGCTTCGTGCCATTGGCTTTGATCCACTCAGCAGCTAAAGCTTCGAGGTTTCCACCAATCTCACCAATCATGACGATTCCATCGGTTTCGTCGTCGTTCATGAGCATTTTAACGGCCTCAAGCGTCGTGGTTCCAATAATGGGGTCTCCGCCAATACCAATGGCCGTAGTGATACCCAAACCGGCTTTAACTACTTGGTCGGCTGCTTCATAAGTCAATGTACCTGATTTTGACACAATACCAATGTTGCCTTTTTTGAAGACAAACCCGGGCATGATACCCACTTTTGCTTCATCGGCAGTAATTACACCCGGACAGTTGGGGCCAATCAGTGTACAGTCGAATGCTTTGAGATATTCCTTAACGGTAATCATGTCTTTCACAGGAATACCTTCGGTGATACAAACAATAACTTTGATACCGGCATTGGCGGCTTCCATAATGGAATCGGCAGCAAATGCCGGTGGCACAAAAATAATGGAAACGTTGGCACCGGTTTGGGAAACGGCGTCGCTTACGGTGTTAAATACCGGACGATCTAGATGGGCTTGACCCCCTTTCCCTGGTGTAACGCCACCAACGACGTTGGTTCCGTATTCAATCATTTGAGAGGCGTGAAAGGTCCCCTCTTTTCCGGTGAATCCTTGAACGATGATTTTTGAATCTTTATTGACTAATACACTCATGTGATGTTGTTAATGTTGATTTTGAGAAATGCAGGGCAAAAATAGGTTTTAGACCGCAAGCTTACAAATCAATTATATCCTAATTTCTGCTTGAAGCGGATGTCTTAACAAAACATTTCCCCCTTGATTACTTCAGGGAAAAATTGGCCAAAAAAACCTCTCTGTCGTCATTAAAAAGGGCGCTATAGGCCAAGCGTTTGCCGTCGGGGTGGACAATGGGATGTGTTTCGTCGGCGTCGCCGCTGGTAATTTGCTGCACCGTATTGTTGATAATATTAAGAGCAAAAAGATTTCGCTTGTTATCTGAACGGTGGTGATTGCTACTAAATAATATGTGCTCGCCATCGGGATGAAAGTAGGGATTGGCTGCAGCGGCGCGAAAATCGGTTAAGCGAACCAATTCCGAGCCGTCGATTTTACACATATAAATTTCGGTTTCCCTTAAATCGAGGTCACTGGTACCTACAATTTCTTTGGCTTTGGGGGCACTTTTACGGGCACGAAATACGATGTGTTCTCCGTTGGGTGAAAACCGCGCTTCCCCGGCAAAGTAGTAGCCATCAACAATTGGTTGTGGATTACTGCCATCGGGATTGCAGCGCCAGATGCCGTAGGAAACTGTTCTATTTGTCGTAAACACCATCATTTTACCATCCGGTGATACACGCGCCTGCGCATCCACCGCATTGCTGCCCATAATTTGCTCTCCCATCATACCTTTTACCGTAGACGTGAAAATGGTATTCATGCTTCTCATACGCAAGAAAAAAGGCTTGACCGTATCTCCATAGCACTCCTTGATTTCGAACAGGTGGGTAGTGGTGTACATCAACGTGGTATCGCCGGGTAAAAACTCCGGGTCCAGCGCTCTACCGTATCCCGGACTAATACGAACCACATCACCTTTGTCGTGATCGGGATTGTTGAGGTCGAGTACATAGGCCTGACTGCAAATGGGACCCCCCTTACGGTCGTTCCAAAAGGCCAATAAATGTCCGTCGTTGCTCCAAGAGGAAGGGTAACATCCGGTTTTAGTGGACAGCACCCTAGCGTCTGACAAACGATCTTGCGGAGGAAGAATCTGCGGCTTATTGACCATGGTTTTTGATGAATTACATGCGGTAAATAGCACGATGATGAGTAGAATGAAATGGCGCATAGGGTTATTCTGTTGGTTGTGTTTTTTTTATTTGGATAGACATAAGCACATCCATGGCGTCTTGGATGTTATTGATGTCCGGCATTCTGAGCATCAACTTATTGTTCTTTTCTTTCATGCGGGCATCGGGGTAAATTTTCAACAATTGCAATATACCGGCAAACACCTCGCTTTGGTAATAACTGCTTTGTTGGTCGGCCACAAAGTATCCCAAAAGTATGCCGCGTTTTATTACAATTTTCTCAAATCCTAAATCTCTTCCCAACCATCTCAACTCCATGCTCTTCATCAAGTCCTGCGCCGCCTTTGGCATTGGACCAAAACGATCAACGAGTTCGCGCTCAAAGGCTTCCAACTGACCGATATTTTCCAATGAATCAAGCGTCTGATAGAGTTTTAAACGTTCTTCAATTTTGTTGATGTACGCATCCGGGAATAAAATTTCTGCGTCGGTATCGATTTGACATTCGGAAACAAAAGGCTTACTTTCTTGCTCTTGCGCGTAGAGATCCTTAAATTCGTTCTCTTTCAGTTCGTCGATGGCTTCCTGTAAAATCTTCTGGTAGGTTTCAAATCCGATGTCGTCCATAAACCCACTTTGTTCACCACCCAAAAGGTTTCCGGCTCCGCGAATCTCCAAGTCTTTCATGGAAATTTGGAAGCCGCTGCCCAAGTCGGTGAAGCGCTCCAATGCGCGTAGGCGTTTACGACTTTCTTCCGACAACATACTCAAAGGCGGGGTGATGAGTTTACAAAAGGCTTTTTTATTGCTGCGGCCTACCCTTCCGCGCATTTGGTGGAGATCGCTCAACCCAAAATTCTGCGCATCGTTGATGATGATGGTATTGGCGTTGGGCACGTCCAAACCGTTTTCAATGATGGATGTGGCCACCAAGATGTCAAAACCGCCTTCCATGAAGTCCAGCATGACGTTTTCCAGCTTTTTACCCTCCATCTGTCCGTGACCAATGCCCACTTTTACATCCGGACAAAGGCGTTGAATCATACCTGCAACTTCCATGATGTTGTTGACGCGATTATTGATAAAAAACACCTGTCCACCCCGACGAATTTCATACATGATGGTATCGCGAATCATTTCTTCATTAAAACCGACCAACTGGGTGTCGATGGGGTGCCGGTTGGGCGGTGGCGTGGTCATCACGCTCAAGTCGCGCGCGGCCATCAAGCTAAATTGCAGGGTACGCGGAATGGGCGTAGCTGTTAACGTCAAGGTATCGACGTTGACCCGCATGGTTTTGAGCTTGTCTTTGACGTTGACGCCAAACTTTTGCTCCTCGTCGACCACCAACAAGCCCAAGTCTTTAAACACCACGTCTTTGTTGACGATTCGATGGGTGCCAATGATGATGTCCAACGTACCTTCACTGAGTTGCGCCAATGTTTCTTTTTGTTTTTTGGCCGATTTAAAGCGGTTGATGTAGTCGATGTTCACCGGAAAATCTTTCAAGCGCTCTTTAAAGGTCTTGTAGTGCTGGAAAGCTAGAATGGTGGTTGGCACCAACACGGCCACTTGTTTACCATCGGTGACGGCTTTAAAGGCGGCTCGAATGGCCAGCTCCGTTTTACCAAACCCTACATCGCCACAAATCAATCGATCCATGGGCGTTTCGTTTTCCATATCCGCTTTGATATCGGCGGTGGCTTTCAACTGATCGGGGGTGTCTTCGTAGATAAAGGACGCTTCTAATTCATGTTGTAAGTAAGTATCGGGGGAAAACGCATATCCCTTGGTGGCCTTACGTTTGGCGTATAGCTGAATCAAATCGAAGGCCAAGGTCTTGATCTTGCTCTTGGCCACAGCCTTTTTCTTTTGCCAAACGCCGCTACCCAATTTATGCAGTGTGGGCTCGGTACCTTCCTTGCTGTTGTAGCGGGCTATTTTATGCAGGGCATGAATGCTCACGTACAAAACGTCGTTGTCGCGATACACCAACTTGATGGCTTCCTGTACTTTGCCATCGTTTTCAATTTTTTGCAGTCCGCCAAAGCGACCAATACCGTGATCGATATGGGCAACAAAATCACCGTACTTCAGGCTATTCAGCTCTTTTAGTGTGATGCTCTGCTGCTTATCGTTTTGATTTTTCAGCTTAAAGCGCTTGAAACGTTCAAAGATTTCGTGGTCGGTAAATACTGCCACATTCGCTTCTGCATCAGTAAAGCCACCGTGCAGGTCCAGCACGATGGGTGAAAAGGATATGTCTTTGTTTAGGTCTTCAAAAATAGCGTAGAAGCGCTCTACCTGCTTGGGAGATGAGCAAAGCAGGACGTTGGTCAACCCCTTTTCACTATTGCTTTGGAAGTGTTCCACCAACAAATCAAAATTCTTGTTGAATTGCATGGGGGGCTGTCCATCAAACGACACCACCTCATTGCCTTGATCTGTATCGCAGTTCCAACCAATGCGTTGGTGTTTTTCCAAGTCGACTTTAAGCGCATCGGCGTTATTGAAAAGCACTTCAGGTGGAGATTGTACCCCATCAATTTTTTTATAGGCTTCTAAGGCTTTATCGAAATAAGTATTTAAACGGTCAAAGGTCAATTGATACTCGCGAAAGTGCACGGTTGCGCGCTTTCCTAAGTAGTCCAAAAACCCAACCCGACGCTCTTCCATCTTTTTGTTTTCCACGTTGGGCATCAGACGGGCTTCCGCTACGGAGTCTATGGACAATTGAGTTTCGATGTCGAACAAGCGAATGGAGTCTACCTCGTCGCCAAACATTTCAATGCGATACGGATGGTCATGCGCAAAGGAATAGACGTCCACAATTCCTCCACGAACGCTGAATTCACCGGGATTGGTGACAAAATCTACCCGATCAAATCGGTAGGCAAAGAGTGTTTCGTTAAGAAAATCTACCGAAATCGAATCACCCACTTTAACGGGCAAAATGTGCTCGTTGAGTTCTTTCTTGGCAATGACCTTTTCAAAAATGGCTTCGGGATAAGTAACAATCACCGCATTCTTCCGGCGCGAACTCAAGCGATTAAGCACCTCCGCTCGGAGCAAAACGTTTGCATTGTCGGTTTCTTCCATGGCATATGGTCGACGGTGGGATGCTGGAAAAAACAGCACATCTTTGTCGCCCAAAATATGTTCCATATCGTTGAGGAAATAGGCCGCCTCCTCTTTGTTTTCGAGAACAAATAAGTGATGATGCTCGGTTTCCCTATACCATTTGGCGGCCAATAGTGCCATTTGTGAACCGGCCACATTGTCAACCCGTAGTGCTTGATGGTTGCTGCGAAGAGACTGTAACGCCAAATAGCGCACATCGTTGTCGTAGATGGAGATAAACTTTTCTAAATCCAATGGTAGATGATTAATCATTTAAGATGGTACAAAAGTAAAGGTTGTGTACACAAAACCGGTAAAATGATTATAAGTTTGCACCGAATATTACGGTCAATATTTTTTTCCTCATTTATGACATTAAAAATTCCCAAAAATTGGTCGGAAATAAAAGCTGAAGAACAAAAACCGTATTGGCAAGCGCTCTCGGCATTTGTGGCTCAGTCATACCAAGAAAAAGTCATTTTTCCTCCACAATCGCAGATTTTCTCTGCTTTGCAAACCTGCTCTTTTGAAGATGTTAAAGTGGTTATCTTGGGACAAGATCCTTACCACGGGAAGGGACAAGCCAATGGATTGAGTTTTTCCGTTTCCGATGGCGTTCCTCATCCCCCGTCGTTGGTCAATATTTTCAAGGAAATTCAGCGCGACTTAAATATAGTCACGTATCCTTCCGGCAATCTTGAGCGCTGGGCAAAGCAGGGCATTCTTTTACTTAACACCACGCTCACGGTGGAAGAAGGAAAGGCCGGTTCTCACCAGAAAAAGGGCTGGGAAACCTTCACCGATGCCGTCATACAAATCATCAGTGAGAGGAAGTCCGGCGTGGTATTCATGCTGTGGGGTGGTCACGCACGAAAAAAAGTCAAGTTGATTGACCAATCGCGCCATCACATTCTCGAATCAGGCCATCCTTCGCCATTGAGTGCCAATCGTGGCCACTGGTTTGGGAATGGCCATTTTTCGAAGGCGAATGAATTGTTGGATGTGCGGGTGGATTGGAGGTGATGGATACTACTCACCGCTCACTTCTCCCAAACCCCATCATACCCCTCCGGCACCTGATCAATGGAGTAATCGCCAATAGCGGTGCGGCGTAGGTCATAGAGGTAGGCGCCACAACCGGCGGCGGCGCCGAAGTCGTTGGCTAGAGAACGGATGTAGGTACCTTTGCTGCAGCGGATTTTGGCGTGAATAAAGGGCAAGTTTACTTCGGTGATCTCAAACGAATGTACGGTGACGCTTCGGGACTTAACTTCCTGAACTTCGCCTTTTCTTGCGCCTTCGTAGAGTTTTTTGCCGTCAACTTTAATTGCGGAAAAGACAGGGGGAAATTGTTCGATGTCGCCGGTGAATTGCCGTGCGATGTTTTCTAAATCTAACTGCGTAAATACGGGGACGTCTTGGATATTTTCTTCCTCCATCTCGCGGTCGAAACAGGGAGTGGTGGCGCCCAACTTAAAGATTGCCTCATAGGTTTTGTCCAGTCCGGTGAAGGAGGGAATTTCTTTGGTTTTCTTGCCAGTGAGAATAATGAGAAGTCCGGTAGCCAAGGGGTCGAGGGTGCCTGCATGGCCCACCTTTATTTTCTTGATGCCGAACTTGGCGCGTATTCTGCCTCTCACGCGGTTGACGACGGCAAAAGAGGTCATGCGATAGGGTTTGTCGATGAGCAGGAGCTTCCCGCCCAGATATTCGTTTTCCATTCTATTTTTTCTTTCGTCCGCGCAACTTGAGGGTGGTGCCGGCATTGGGCTGCTGCCCTACCTCCATGCGGTTTCGCGAATACAATTTGTCTAAGCGGATGGCGTGCTCTTGGGCCACATCGTGCATGGTCTCCCCGGCTCTTACCACGTGCGACTTGCCTTTTCCTTTATTTCTCTTTCGCTGAAGAAAAACCACATCGCCCTCTTCTACTTGGGTCTCCCAGGTAAATTCGTTGTACTTGATGATTCGCTTGACCGACACACGACTTCTGTCACTTACCTCTTCAAGAGATTCACCTTTGCGCACCACGGTGTAGCGCACTCGATTTGGGTGGATGAAAATGATGTCTTGGTCTGAACCATAGCTGTCGTAAATATAAAGCTGGTAGTCTTCGATGAGTTTAATCAACAGGTTTGCATACGATGGATTGGTAGCATAACCCGCCGCTTTCAATCCTTTGGCCCACCCCTTATAATCGGTTCGGTCTAGTTTGAATAAGTCCTTGTATCGGGGTCTTTCTACCAAAAACAAGGAATGGTCACGATAGCTTTCCTCCGGATTCTTATACACCCGAAAACACTCGCCTTTTTCATCGTCGTCGTGGTATATTTTTTTTCCGTTCCAGCCGGTGTGACATTTAATACCAAAGTGGTTGTTGGCCTTGGCGGCCAGTCTGCTCTGTCCATCACCGGACTCTAAAATGCCCTGTGCCAACTTGATACTGGCCGGTATGCCGTACATATTCATCTCCTGAATAGCGATGCTCTTGTAGGTTTCAATATAGTCGAGTCGGTGCTGTGGCTGGGCGGTTGCTGTATAAACCCCAGCAATAGAAAGTAAAGTGAAAATGATTATTTTTCGAAGCATGACAACAAGCTTTCCATTTTCATGCCACGAGAGCCCTTGAGTAGAACCGAGAGCGCATCATTTGTTTTTTGATTGCTTAGGTAATCTGCCACTGCACTGGTAGATTCAAAAGTTTCAACCTCTGGAGATGTAACCTTACGGAAAAATGGTCCCACCAACAATACTTTATCGAAAGATAAAGAAGCTGCTATATCGGCAATTTTCTGATGTTCGTCGTTTGCATAAATTCCCAACTCCAACATATCGCCTAGTACAACCCACTTCTTTCCCGGCAATGAGGCAAATGATGTCAAGGCAGCCTCTACGCTGGTGGGATTGGCATTGTAGGCATCGAGAAGCAGGCGAACACCTCCCACAGTGCACCACTGGGAACGGTTATTGGTCGGCACGTATCCGGAAATGCCCGCTTCGATTTTATTCAAAGGCATGTCAAACAACACACCCACAGCGATGGCTGCGGCCACGTTGCTTTGGTTGTATGCACCGGTAAGTTGCGACTGAATACGCACACCATAGTAGTCGCCATACACCAAACCATCATCCGAAACACCACACGTAATTTTTACATCGCCTTGGGCACCAAATGTTACGCGGTTAATTCCGGCAGATTGCTGAATCTGTTTGGAATCATCGGCGTTAACAATGGCGGTTCTGTTAGTGGCACGCAACTGTTGGTACAGTTCCGATTTACCAATAACCACTCCTTCTTCGGAGCCAAAACCTTCGAGGTGGGCTTTGCCAAAATTGGTGATGTATCCGTAGTCGGGCTGTGCCATTGCTGCAAGTTCTTCGATTTGACCAATGCCATTGGCTCCCATCTCCACGATGGCGACTTGATGGGAAGGT
Source organism: Cryomorphaceae bacterium (assembly GCA_003566715.1). Taxonomy (GTDB): domain Bacteria; phylum Bacteroidota; class Bacteroidia; order Flavobacteriales; family Schleiferiaceae; genus CSBr16-58. The sequence continues at coordinate 9,026 of PXCF01000117.1, forward strand.
TTCAAACGCAGAAGCGTCAACGGCACACCAATGTGATTGTTGAGGTTTCCTTCCGTTGCCAAGACATCAAACGACTGTTTCAGCACCGCGTGCATCAGTTCCTTAGAGGTGGTTTTTCCGTTGCTACCCGTGAGACCGATGATGGTTGTTCCCATCGCTTTTCGGTGCATAACAGAAAGGGCTTGAAGTGCCTTAAGGACATCGGGAACAACTATCAGGTTTTGCTCATTGGCCAACGCCGGATCATCAACCACTGCGGCGATGGCGCCTTTGGTCAATGCTTCTTTGGCGTACTTGTTACCGTCGAAGTTAGGGCCTTTGAGTGCGAAAAACACGGCCCCAAGTGGGATGTTTCGGGAATCGGTAGACACCAGCCCGTTCTGGGAGAATGCCTGGTAAATTCTTTCGAGGCTCATGGGTCTATATTACCATCATCCAGTTGTGGCGATCGGCGATACGACCGCTGCGAATGCCTGAAAGTTCTGCTTTAACTTTTGGTGCAAATCCATCGCTACCCTGTGGTGGAATCTTGTAATCTGTACCGCGAAAACCAATCACACTGATGGGACTAATCACCGCAGCGGTACCCATTCCGAAAGCCTCGGTGAGTCGGTTTGACTTAATAGCGTCAATCACCTCATCTACCGTTACCGGCGCTTCCTTAACCTCCATCCCCCAGTCTCGAGCAATGGTAAGCACGCTATCGCGCGTAATACCGGCGAGAATTCTATCGCTCAGTGGTGGCGTACGTAAAACGCCATCGATCACAAAGGCGATGTTCATGGTTCCCGATTCCTCGATTAAGGTGTGATCACGGTGATCGGTCCAAATGATTTGTGTGTATCCCTTTTCTTGGATCTTTCTGGTGGGATAAAAAGAACCACCGTAATTACCTGCAGCTTTGGCGTAACCGGTACCTCCGGCCGCTGAGCGAACATAACTTTCTTCAATGTACACTTTTACATCACCGGCATAGTATGGTCCGGAAGGCGAAGTGATGATGGAGAACACGTATTCTTCCGACGGACGTGCAGCAATAAATTCAGAGCTACCGTACATGAATGGGCGTATATATAGTGAGATGCTTTCATCTTTAGGCACCCAATCTTTGTCTAAGCGGATAAGTGCTTCCAAGCCTTTCATGAAAACGTCTTCAGGAATTTGGGGAATACACATGCGCTCAGCAGAAATATTCAGTCTTTTACAGTTATCGAGCGGTCTAAAAACACCCACGCGACCATCGGCCATGCGGTAAGCTTTTTGCCCTTCAAAAATGGCTTGTCCGTAATGCAACGTGTGCAATGCCGGACTTACCGATATATTACCGTAGGGAACAATGGCCGGTTCACCCCACTTACCATTTTTGTAATCCATCCAAAGCATATGGTCGGAAAACACTTTTCCAAATGGTAAATTATCAAAATTGACTTCACTTAACCTACTATTTGATACTTTATTGATCTTCATGCGATAACTGTTTTTTCTATTGTCGGTTTGAAAAAGCGCCTTTCAAAAGCACCTATGCTAAATCGCTATACATTTTAATAATATTCATTTATTAATTTCACGCATACAGAATATTACCAAAAAACAAGCAGATTTAATAAATATCGGGCGTTACAAAAATACAAATTGACACCTGCACAACATTAAAAAATACCCTAAAAGGAAAGAGAGGGCTTCAGATAATTATCGAGTAAAGAGTCAATTTTTTTCCCATTTGAATTTTAGCTTTTTTAAAACCCATCAATTTATGAACGAACAAACACCTCAACGCCCCCTAAACACCTCAACAATCAACCCCCATTTTCATGAACATTATAATGATTTACAATGTTAACAATTTATGTTTAATCATTAAAACCTAATTATGTCACTTAGATTTAATAGTATTTACGGATTTGTTATAGGGATGGCTCTGATTGCCTACTTCATATTTATGCATATTTTTAATCTCGAAAAATTTGTAGAACTTCG
>PXCF01000113.1 GCA_003566715.1 Cryomorphaceae bacterium
CCTTGTTTTAGTTCTTGAATGTCTGACAATCGCCTTACCGGCTTTCTTATTTTTATTTCAAGGATGTTGCTGTAATTGAAAATCATCAAAAGTGAACCGATAAACATCAGGGTTTCGGCAATGGCAAGCGCTACTGAAAAAACGATGGCATGCTCATTTAACGAAACTGTCCAGCGCCAATAAAGATAATTAATTCCAATGCCAATAAGAAAAACCGATATTAATATAAAGAGATAGTGATACCACCCACCCAAATTGATGGGTTGGTATGGCTTGCGGTTTTCAAAAAATTTGAAATACGGCTTTTCAGACATGAATACAAATATAGTCGTTTAATTTGTAACTAAAAAAAAAAGCGGCCAATTAGCCGCTTTTTGATTTTTGGGTTAACACGTAGGTTAACCACAACTAAAAATTACTCCGTCACCGTAATCGTCACCTGAGCGCTCATAGGCTCGCCGTACGACTGGTGGTGGCCGTTGCCAAACTGCATGGTGAGGGTGTACTCGCCGGGTTCCAGCTCCAACTCAGCTTCGGTTTGTGCATCACCGTAGTGGAGGTTTTTCTCGTCCATAGGGATAACAACGCCGGTTTCAATCACGCCGCCGTTGATGATGATGTGGTGATGACCGCTGTGCTGAATGAGTGGTCCTGCCGGATCTAAGGCCATGCCTTCTACGCCCATTTTTACGGTGAATGGACTGCTGACTTCATCGCCGTCTTGTAGGTTTTCGAAGAATACGCGTGCGCCTTCGGGAACGTCTAAGTAGTCGACGTCTTCAGCTTCCGTTTCTGGTGCTTCCATTTGCTCAACCGCCGGAACGTCTTCTACGGTTTCTCCGGTTTGTCCGCTCTGACAAGCAGTAAATCCAAATGCAGCAATGGCGCCAATAATTAATGTGTGCTTTTTCATGGTATTGGGTTGTTTAAGTTGTTATTCGAATTCTATCATGACTTGGTTTTTCTCAACCGACTGTCCTTCACTTATGTTCACCGCTTTCACCACTCCGTCGCTTTCGGCTTTGATGTTGTTTTCCATCTTCATGGCTTCTAAAACGAGTAGGGGCGTGCCCTTAGAAACGGCATCTCCGGGGGCAACGAGGATTTTTAACACCATTCCGGGCATGGGCGCTTTAAACTCTTTGTTGCCGGCCGCCAGCAAATCCTTGAGTCCCATTTTTTCCAACATCAAATCGAGCTCGGTTTTGTAGGGAACCGAAATCACTTCGCCGTTGATGGCCACGGTGTAGGTCTTGTTTTCGTGAGAAACAATACGCACGTCATGACTCTTATTTCCAATCTGATAATGGAAGTGGTTGTGTCCAATTTTGCGTCGAATGATGGGGAATTCAGCGTTGTCAATGGCAAATGTTGCACCATTGCTGCTCACGCTGCGTTCTTTGTCGAGGATGTTGGTTTTAATCATGTTGCGAATATAGTGGTGTGCAATTTATTGTCGAAGAAAATTTTCCACATTTTCGGAGAATACCTTGGGTTTCTCGGCGTGTAACCAGTGTCCGGCACCTTCGATGGTGGCCAATTGAACATCGGGAAAGTGCTCGTCGAGATAGGGGACGTCTTCGTCGGTAATGTAGTTGGATTTGTTGCCGCGGAGAAAAAGGGTAGGGCCTTCGTATATGGCCGGTGGTGGCAGTGCCTCCCCAACTTTGTCGATGTCTTTTTTGATTTGTTCAAAATTAAATCGCCAGTCGTAGATGCCGTCTTTCCTGCGGTGCAGACTTTTCAAAAGAAAAAATGCAATCCCATCGTTATTGATTTTTTCGCCGAGTAACTCCTGTGCGCGATTGCGCGATTCGGGTTTGCTTTGGCGAACGTAATCCAAGGCGTCGATGATATCTTGGTGGTGAACGGGGTAGTGCTTCGGAGCGATGTCGGCGATCAACAGCTTGTCCACTTTGTCGGGATTCAAGGTGGCAAAAAACATGGCCGCTTTACCACCCATGGAATGTCCTAAAATGGCCGCTTTTTCCATACCGTTTTCCTTGATGTACTGGGCAATGTCTTCGCTCATGGCGTGGTAGGTGTGCGGGGAATCCCAGTCCGATCGACCGTGATTGCGCATGTCGAGCAGGTGAACACTGCGGTGTAATTCATCTGCCCATTGCTTGCCGAGCGTATTCCAGTTGTCGCTCATGCCAAAAAGGCCATGCATGACAATCAGCGGTTGTCCTTTGCCGTGAACGCGTGCGTTGAGCTTCATTTTTTCTTTGGTTTATAAACGGGAACAGTGCTACACGCTTCGCCAAACATCAGGGTTTTGACGATGGGCGTCAAGCGCTCGGTGAGGGCCATGTAGGCATCCGGACCAACATCCGGGCGGTTGCAGCCTTTGACTACGGTTGGTTTGTCGACCACGGCCGATAGGTCTAAGCGTTCAATTTGCTTGAGCACTACTGCAGAGGCGGCTTTATCCGGATCGGTTTGCACCACACCTAAGGCGGTGGAACTGATTTCCGAGGCGATAACCATATACGCCCAAAGGGGCACAATGGCGTCGTCGCTGAGATAGACGTTGACCCATTTGTTGGCATAACTCGACCAGTCGTGGAATTTGACTTGTTCGCGAAAGTGCTTCTCACGTAACAACCCGGCATCGCTAAAGGAGAGTAGGTCGAGATTGACGATTTCCGGCACGGGAAGAATGTCGTCGATGTCGAGGGTGATTAGCTTGGATTGTGCCACCCGGTTTACAATTTCGTCACTCATAGAATAGGGGGGTTAAAACATGCCCAATTCGAGCTTCGCTTCTTCGCTCATCATCTCTTTGTTCCACGGCGGTTCAAAGGTGATTTCCACTTCGACGTCTTTCACATCTTTCACGGTGCCTACTTTTTGCTTGACTTCCTCGGGAAGGGATTCGGCAACCGGACAGTTGGGCGAGGTCAAGGTCATGAGGATTTTTACATCCCCTTCATCGCTGACTTGTACGTCGTAAATCAGTCCGAGCTCGTAGATGTTCACGGGTATTTCCGGGTCGTAAATGGTGCAAATTTCACGGACGACCTCTTCGCCGATGGCTATGATTTGTTCTTCGTTCATGTCGATGGTGATTTTTGGGGGTTAGACTGCATGGCCAAGGCGTAAAACTTGATTTGTTTTACCATGGAAACGAGACCGTTGGCGCGGGTAGGCGACAAGTGCTCTTTCAGGCCAATCTCGTCGATAAAGCCGGTGTCGGCATGGACGATATCTTCCGGTGATTGGTTGGAGAAAATGCGGATCATCAACGCGATGATGCCTTTGGTGAGGATGGCATCGCTGTCTGCAGTGAAGGCAATTTTTCCATCTGGTGTTTTATTGGCGTGTAACCACACACGCGACTGACAACCCTTAATGATGTTGTCGTCGGTTTTGTGCTTTTCATCAATGGGCGCCAGTTCTTTGCCTAGGTTGATGATGTGCTCGTATCGTTCGGTCCAATCGGTGAAGAAGGCAAATTCCTCAACGATTTCCTCTTGTATTTCCTTTATGGTCATATTCTGTGATTCATTTAAAAAAGTTTATCCAGTCGTTCATCGCGGTTGTTTTCAATATCTAGCTTGTATTGCTCACAATCGATGATAACATCGATGCCTCCTTCCGGTTTGGGGAAGTTGTCACGACTGATTTTTAACTCGGGGTCGCTGTAGCACTTGCGCATAAAAATGGCCCAAGTAGGTAATGCCATGGTAGCTCCTTGTCCGTAGGCAGTGGCTCTGAAGTTGGTGGAGCGATCTTCACCTCCCGCCCAGGCAATACCTACAAGGTTTGGTACCATACCTACAAACCAGCCGTCGCTATTGTTTTGTGTGGTTCCGGTTTTTCCCGCAATGGGGTTGTCAAATCCGTAGGGGAACCCAGTGACCACGTCGTTGAAGTGGTTGTAGTTTCCGTGTTTCATGCGCAGTCGAGCACCGGTACCAGAAGTGGTGACTCCTTTTAGTATTTCCACCATCACGTAGGCGTCTTGTTCGTTCATGATCTCTTTGGTGTAGGGGGAGAATTCCTGAAGCACCGTGCCGTTTTTGTCTTCAATGCGGGTCACCATGATGGGTTCGGTATAGACGCCTTCGTTGATAAACGTGGTGTACGCGCCGGCCATTTCGTAAACGCTGCCGTCTAAAGTTCCTAAAGCTATGGATTGCTGCTCGGGGATGTCGCCTTTAAAGCCAAGGTCTTTGGATAAACGTACCACCGGCTCCGGACCGATTTGCTTCATCAAATACGTAGTGACGGTGTTGACCGAGTTGGCCAAGGCATTTCGCAAGGTGCGTGTTTCGCCGTACTTGCGGTTGGAGTTTTCCGGACACCAATCTTTCAACAATCCGTAGGTGCCTTTTTCTATGCAGGTCAATACATCCGGGACTTCAAAGCACGGACTGTACTTTTTCTGTTTGATGGCCGTGGCGTAAACAAAGGGCTTAAAGGTGGAGCCAACTTGGCGACGCCCGGTTTTTACGTGGTCATATTTAAAGTGCTTGTAATTGATGCCTCCCACCCATGCTTTGACAAATCCCGTATGTGGGTCAACGGCAATAAAACCGGTGCGTAAAAACGATTTGTAATAGCGGATGGAATCCATGGGGCTCATCACGGTATCGATGTCGCCTTCCCAACTAAATACGTTCATGTTTACCGGCGTGTTGAATACCAATTCGATGCTGTCTTCCGGCACGCCGTTGCGCTTCATGTTGCGATAGCGGTCTGTTCGCCGCATAGACTGTTTTAAGATATTGTCAATTTGATCTTGATTGATTCGGTTGAACGGAAATTTATTTCGACTTCCTTCGACTTTAAAAAATACCCGTTGCAAATTGGCCATGTGTTCTTCAACCGCTTCTTCGGCGTATTGCTGCATGCGGGAGTCAACCGTGGTGTAGATTTTTAATCCATCGGTGTAGATGTTGTAATGACTGCCATCTGTCTTAGGGTTATTTTTTACCCATTCGCGCATGTAATCGCGAACGTATTCACGGAAATAGGGCGCCAAACCTTCGTCGTGTCCTTGACGGGTAAAGTTCAAGCCGAGATCTTCGGTTTTTAGGGTGTCGTAGGCTTCGCGATTGAGGACTTTGTTGCGCACCATTTGCGATAAAACCACATTGCGACGTTCCAAGGCTCTGTCCGGAAAGCGCACGGGGTTGTAGAGTGCCGGGTTTTTAACCATGCCAACCAACAAAGCACTTTGGGTAATGCTCAATGAGTCCGGACGTTCGTTGAAATAAATGGCCGCGGCCGATTGAATGCCCACGGCTTGGTTGATAAAGTCGAATTGATTGAGATACATGGTGATGATCTCTTGTTTGGTGTATTGGCGTTCGAGTCTTACCGCAATGACCCATTCCTTTAGCTTTTGCAAAATGCGTTCAAATCCACGCGGTGCGGCGTCGTGAAAGAGGTTTTTAGCCAATTGCTGGGTGATGGTAGAGGCACCACCGGCCGAACCCATTTTTGAAACCGCACGGGCCAGTGAGCGCGCATCGATCCCGGGGTGTTTGATGAAACGCTCGTCTTCAGTAGCGATCAAAGCGGAGATCACGTGTGGGGAAATCTCGTGGTATTCCACGTGCGTGCGGTTTTCCTTGTAGAATTTACCCATCAACTTTCCGTCGGCGGTAATGATTTGTGAGGCGAGATTGCTTTTGGGATTTTCAATCTCTTCAAATCCGGGAAGAGATCCCAGCCACCCCAGTGCGGTGATGTAAAAAATCACAACAGGAACGATTAACCCAATGGCAAAGAGTACCCACAAACCGATGAGGTATTTGCGAAAGGATGGTTTAGACTGCTTTTTTTTGCTCATGGCTATTCTTCAGTTACCGGATTGATGCGAAAGTACAGGTCTTCAATGCCGCGGATGACCTCAGGTCTCATGCCTTGGGTAAACCTGAATGTGTAAACCCCGCGTTCGCCAAATTTAAACGGCGCTTGTCCAATGGGCGCTGTGATTTCTTTGGTGGCGCCTAAGCCATCACCCAGTCGCTTGCCCAGATTGTCGCTCAACACAAACATCACGGTGTCGCGGTATTCCAAACCACGTTCAGACGACACTTCTCTGAATAGATAGAAGTTTCTGTAGGGGTAGTTTGGATTGTGACGAATGCCACTAAACGCCGTATACGCTACCGATGTGTCTTCAATCATCACCTCAATTTCAATGATGCTGTCTTGCGACCACCCATCGTCATGAATGGGGATGTATGCCTCATAGAGTGGGGCTTTGTTACAAGCTACCGTCAATATCAGTGCCAGTAACGCAATGCGGCTAATCTTTTCCACGTGGTTTTCGTTTGGGGCGTTTGCGATTTTTTCTCCTTTTGTTCAGTTTGTTGTCGAAGCGACGCAGGTCGTCTTGTCCAACCACATCGCTGATGCCAACAGGTTTTGCATCCTCGGTAACGGTGAATACATCCAGACTTTCGGGCATCTGGTTTTTCTCGTTCATGGCGATGATTTTAGCGGCATCGCTGTAGCTGAGGGTATGCCACACCGGGTTTTCCTTGCCAAGTGTGTACCACATCAATCCCTTAAAGATGTCCATCTTTTGGAAAAAGGCATCACCGGCTTTGGTTTTTAAACGCTTGTTGGTATCGGGGAATTGTTTGATGGCTTCTACGTAGGAGTCCAGCTCATAATTCAAACAGCACTTCAGCTTCCCGCATTGTCCGGCCAATTTTTGTGGATTCAGCGATAGTTGCTGATACCTAGCAGCGGCGGTACTTACACTGCGGAAGTCGCTCAGCCAGGTGCTGCAACACAATTCGCGGCCGCAACTGCCAATGCCGCCAATGCGTGCGGCTTCTTGTCGCAAGCCAATTTGTCGCATTTCGATGCGCAGCTTAAACATCGCAGCCATCTCCTTGATCAGTTGTCTGAAGTCTACCCGATCGTCGGCGGTATAGTAAAAGACCCCTTTGCTGCCATCGCCTTGAATTTCCACGTCGCTCACTTTCATTTCGAGCTTGAGGCGTTTGGCCAGTTTCCGGGTTTCTATCATTAAATCATTTTCGCGCGCCTGTTGTTTTTGCCAAACGTCGATGTCTTTTTGTGTGGCCTTGCGGAAGATGATTGGTGCATCTTCCTCTTTGGTGTTGACGTTCTTTTTTCGCATCTGAAAGCGCACGAGCTCTCCGCGAAGAGAGACCACGCCTACGTCGTGTCCCGGACTTACTTCCGTGACCACCACATCGCCTATTTGCAAGGGGAGATGGTGTCGATTGTGAACGTATTCTTTGCGTCCGTTTTTAAAACGAACTTCCACCATGTGGCATTTATGTTGGTCATTGGGGAGTGACATGTTTTCGAGCCAGTCAAATACCGGCGCCTTACCACATCCCTCAACCCCGCATGATCCGTTGTTTTTACATCCTTTTGGCAATCCGTTGGCGCTGCTACAATTTGTGCATCCCATATAATATCAGTTCATTAGGTTCCATGCAAACGTGCAACGGTTACTGCTGTAAAATTAAGACATTTTAATGGAATGGGCATAACGTATAAATTCGGTGTTTTACGTTAGAGCTTCTGCGCGTGCGCAGCACATTAGCCACGATAGATTTGCTCCGCAAATTGGATTAGCCACGAATTCACGAATTTGTTTTTGCTTCGCAAAATATTTAGCCATGAATATCACAAATTTCCACGAATCGCTTCGCTCTTCTCTGCCACGATTTTTTAACAACGAAAAGCACGAAAGATTTGCTCCGAATTCACGAATTTGTTTTTGCTACGCAAAATATTTAGCCACGAATAACACGAATTTCCACGAATCGATAAGTTCATTGCTTTAACTTGCTTTAACGTCTCAACAGCGTTTTCCATAATAATGTCACCCCTTCGGGGTTTTGGGTGAGGTCTTTGAATCGATTTTTTCTATAATCATGTCACCCCTTCGGGGTTTAATGAAAACCGCTGCAAATACCGTCACTAATCGTGTCCACCCTCAAGTTCCGTTAAACTCATAACCCATAACTCAAAACTCAAAACTTTACGCGTGAGCCATTCGTTTCGTTTTTGGCTATGAGTTTAAGATTGCCTAAACGCCTAAACGCCTAAACATATTAACTTCCTCCCGCTCATGTAACCTTCCCCGAAATTTGGCCAAGTAGAATTTAGATTTAATTTTAACTTTGTAGGGTATGAGTAACAAAATTTCGTAATTGAATTAAAATGGCAAAGACAAAACAAATACAGGTTAAAGAATTAGCCGTTAAAACACTACAAGTTAACGGTGAAGATTTTATCAGCATTACAGATATTGCTCGTCAAAAAAATCCTATTGAACCTAAGGATGTGGTGAAGAACTGGATGCGGCTTAAAAATACTCTTGAGTACCTAGGTTTTTGGGAACAACTTAATAATCCTGATTTTAAAGGGGTCGAATTCGACCCCCTTTTGCGGGATGCCGGAAGTAATGCCTTTACTGTAAGTCTCGATTTTAATGGTCTCAATTCGCTATTACCCAAATAACTTTCAAAAAGGGACTCTTGTGATTATTCTGCTAAAAAGGGGGTTGTGTTTGGCTGTAATTCCCCTTAGCCTTAGCAGTTTTGTTAGTCTCTATTTTTATTGCGTTTTAACTGCCAATATCTTTTGTAAGGATAAAAGAGTTCATTGTCTACCAAATTTTAAAAAAGCAAATTGTCAATTGGTTAAGCAGATTCAATGAATTCCTCTCCTCTTGCGTCCTTTTCTCCTGTCTTTGCCATCAAAATGCCATGTTATTCCCGTTTGAATAGTTGCAATAAAAAAGAGAGGTGTACGCTCTCTGTATAATTCTCCCCGCTCATCTTCAAATTGATCAAGATACGAATGAGCTCCTTCATTTGAACCCGATACGGGTATTCCCCAGACACTGATTACGCCACCTACAAATACACGGAATTTTTCGGTAATTCGACACGTTACCCTTTGTTGTGTTGACAAACCAAAATTGAATTGCTTCAACTGCTTTTCAGCGGCATCTCGTCTCCCTGAAATATCTGAGGTCATAGACCCTTCAAAACTTTGATGTGAAAACATTACATCTGATTGAACCAGTGCTGATGATGTGATTAAAAACACACCATTAAATGTCCACATTCTACTGTAAGTTGTAAAATAGTCAATAGACTTTCCGAAACTAAAAAAAATATCTGATAGACGAACACGATAGAACTCCCTCAGCCCTGTTGCGTGCTCAAAGCCAGTAGCCATAGCATACTCAGCTTGTATATTGGATATGCCCGTTTCTATATAATTTATCCAATTATTGGTTTCAAAATCTAAAAAGGCAAACCCCGATTGATGTGTGTATTGTAAGAAGTCATAATAGTTCCCTGTTCGAATGACATCACGACTACTACCATCATCATAAACATATGAAAAATAATCATCAGGAAAACTGTAAGACTTACTAGGAAAATAGTTTGCATACGGAGAGCTTACCTGATATGTATACCCCATACCAACATTTTGCGAAAAGGAATTAAGCCAAAAAAATAGCAGGTTAATGATGAACAATAATTTTCTCATAGAAAAACCTATTTGAGTTATACGTAAGTTTCAAGTAGTAAACGCCAGAAGGGTATTCAGATATCCTTAGTTTTAAAAAGTTTTTTTTCTTCTCAGTTATCTTCTCAGCAAAGACTATTTTTCCGCTTGTTGAAACTAATTCAACTTGGTCAACATTAATACCATTCTTAATACTGATATTCAAAATATCATTGACTGGATTAGGAAAAACAGCAACGGGTTCGAAGTTGTCAGATAGCTCTTCTTCTAAATCAAAGCTAAAAATTGATCTGTCAGTAGCTTTTTCAAAACGAGGAAAAACATCATTTATTCCGCACATTAAATCATCACTACCACATGGTGAGATATGCGCCAGAAAATCAGATCCGTAACCGACTTCTGAGTTAGGTAGGATATCTATGAAGCTGCCAGCTTTTTTTTCTGTATATCCTCCACTGGTAAATGAGCCATCATCAATAGTGATATTATTTGAAGCATAAGTAAAACTTGGCAAAAGTCCATTAAACGTGACGCTAGGGTTAGAGCTGCCACACTCTTCAAAATAAAAGTACTCGATATATGTAAAAGCCTGCTGTTCCACCGTAGACATTGTATGAATCCATAAATCTGTGTAGTCTTCGTCAGGAGTAAATATAAAAGAGTACTCCCCGTCTTCATTAGGTGTCAAATTGAAAAGTTGAAAAACTACCTGATCTCCTGAGACGGATGGAATCAAATAATCATTTCCTACAGTGAAGTTATAAGGGATTGCTTGTAATTGTCCATTTGGAACAAGTGATACCTTAAAGTAATTTGTTGTTCCTTCACAAAAGAGCAATTTAACTTTCACGCTATATGTTTTTCCTTTTTCAAAGGTATTGCAATTTAAGAATAACCCTTCTCCATAAATATCATTACCTCCATCCCATCGCCCTGACCAAATCATAGCGTAATCAATATTATCTTCATAGAATCTATAAGTCTCAGGAGTTCCGTGAGAAGCGTACCAAGCACTACTCTGTATGCCACAAGCCTGAAATGGAGCCATTGAGTTTGATACACAAACTCCTGGAGAATAGCTGCATGGATTAAAGTTTGGGTCATACACAAACTCGTCAAAATTCCAGTTTAAAGGATTTTGCTGTGAATATGACTGATGTACTAAAAACAACAGAGTAATTAGTAACACTAAGATATTTGTATAACACTTCATTTAGAAGCTGTTTTTTTAAGTCTCTCAATTTCGTTCTGCATCTCAATTATCCTCAATGTAATCTCTTCTATTTGCTTGAGCAAAATGGCGTTCATTTCAGCTAAGTCAATTCCTTCTTCTACAACGTCTGCCGCAGATGGTACGCCGGGTAGGTGTTTGTTTTCTTTGATGAAGGCTTCTAATTCATCGATGGGAATGAGAACGTAGTCTTCTTCGAATACGTAATCGGCCCAGCCGTTTTCTGAGGCAATGTCAACGCGTATTTTTTCTGTTCTAATCCCTTTTTCTACATA
>PXCF01000003.1 GCA_003566715.1 Cryomorphaceae bacterium
AGGGAGGTAATCCCCCTCTCACCGCAATTGAAATGTGAATACCATTAACGTGAGATGGGTGAGTGGCTTAAACCATCAGTTTGCTAAACTGCCGAACGGTAACACGTACCGGGGGTTCGAACCGGAACGAAGTGGAGCTCACCGACCGTAGGGAGGTAATCCCCCTCTCACCGCAATTGAAATGTGAATACCACACAAAAAAATAACACCAATTGGTTTTCGGGGTGTGGCGCAGTTGGTAGCGCACCTGGTTTGGGACCAGGGGGCCGCTGGTTCGAGTCCAGTCACCCCGACTTTAAAAAGGTCAAACAGCTTTACGTTGTTTGGCCTTTTTTTATTTAAAAAAAAACGCCGCCCCTTTCGAGACGACGTTTTTTCAACCCTAAACTAAATCAATCTACCTTGAAAAGTGGATTATTTTTGGATAATGAATCGGTTCGTTGAAACCTTTCCATTTTCATTTAAACGAATGAAGTAAGAGCCTGAAGGTAATTTACTTACTGGTACTTCAAGGGTACCTCCGTGGAAGGAAGGGTTATAAATATGATCAACGGTTCTTCCATTCATATCTATCAAGTCTGCGTGGACAGATGCTCCCGACTCTAATCCATTGATGAATAATATTTCACTGGTAGGGTTGGGGTAGAGAGTGATATCCGCGGACGAGCTGCTGAAGCTTTCGTTACTCAATCTGGTAATCAGAGGTAATGTAATAACCGTACCATCTGCTAACGCAGCTTTTAAGAAAAACGGTGCATCCGGATTTGATGTATCATCAACAAACCCTGAAGCGAATAGCACAATGGATTGCCCTTCTAAACCGGCTGACTGAAGTGGAGCTTCAAATACAGCAACCACTGTTTGGTCGGTTAATTGAACTTCCAATTCGTAGTCGTCGGTTAATAATGGCAAGTAACCGTCAAAATCACCAAACGAAATCCCTGTTACCAAACCGGTTACAGGAACCGTGCGCTCATCTACGTTTACTGTAGGCGCATCAGTGGCGCCATGGAAAACAAGAACATCTGTTTCACTTGAGTCCATTGCGGTTTCTTGAGCACCGGCATATATGTAGAGGTCTAAAGGCTCAAAAGGCGTAATGGTGTTGTCGACCAAGCCGGCTGCAATCACAACGTAGGTTTCGTTTTCGTCGAGTGTCAAACCTGTTCTGTAAACTGAACCGGTTGTGTCGTTGGAGTTAGCAGCTGTGATACTAATCACTATGTTTTGCTCCGCTTGTACGTCTAAAAATGGGGTGGCTTCACCGTAAGCAAAATTTGGTAGAATTTTGACAGTGTCAATCCAGATATCAACTTCATCAGCCAACGGATCAGCGCTGTTGTGAATGATTTGCACCCGCGCAAAACGCTGAGTAATTTCTGGTAATTGAACCACATCGCCGTTGGCCAAGGCTGCAAACAAGCCAAATCCGGGGCCGGGGTTTGAAGGATCGGCAAAACCACTGGCGAATACAACAATGGCGCTATCGGTGAGTCCGAGCGTATTTAATGGCGCAGAGTAGCTGCCTACCAATGAACTGTCGCTGACCAATCTTACGTCAAGCTCGTAATCCAAAGGCACGAAGTCGGCGTAATCGGGGATGAAATCCGGGAAAGCAATGCTGGGTACTAAGTTTCCGGCTGGTACAGATGTTTCGTTGACCAACACAGCAGGTGCATCCGGTGAACCGTGCTGAATGAGTACGTCTACATCTCCACTTGAAGCGGCAACTTCACGAGCACCGGTGAAAATCTCCAATGAAAACGTTGGAAGCGTAGGGTAGGTTGTTGCATCTACCACACCGGAGGCGACGACAACGTAGGTTTCGTTGGCTGCAAGCGTTACATTAGTAGAAAAAACAGCATTAGCCGTATCCGTTTCACCCTTAGGTAAAATTGAAATGACCAAAGGTACTCCGGCAGGAGCGTCAACGAATGGCGTTGCGTTTCGGAATGCCAAATCTGGAACAAACGGGGCTCCATTCACATAAACATTGACCGTGTCGGCCGCCGGGTCGGGGGAGTTGTGTATGGCTTGTAATCTGGCCGTTTGAGAAAACGCAGAAAAAGATGCCACACTCAACAGAATCAAAAGTAATTGTTTCATAATAGAAGTGAGATTAAATTATTAATGGCTTCATAACTGTTAATTCATTTATTTGGTTTGGTTTATTTGTAGGAATTAGTAAATTATTATGAAATAAAAAGTCAAGCATACAATAGTGAGTATGCTTTTGTTTTTCAAAGGGATTAATCAATATTAATATATGTCAACGATGGTGCTTTTTTAGTGTTTTTTTTACAATTATTAAGCTCCTCGTTATCTGATTAAAAACAGCCTCATGTAATATGGTTGGTCATACATTCCCTTTTGTGAAACATTCGCAATAGCATTTAATATTATCTTTCTTTATCCTTACTTTTGCCGCATGTTAGGATTGAAGTTACCCACAGATCCGCGCTGGGTAGACATCGCGGAAAAAAACATTGAGGAAATACTTACCGACCACGCTTTCTGTGAGCAGAAAGCGGCTTCAACGGCGATTTCGCTGATTGTAACCTACCCCGAAAAACACGACTTGGTTCGTGAGATGTCGGCGTTGGCACGCGAGGAAATGAGTCATTTTGAAATGGTGTTTAAGAAAATTGAAGCCCGTGGGTACACTTTAGGCAGAGAGCGCAAAGACGAATACGTTAACCGCTTGCAAACTTTTTTCCCAAAAACAAAGGATCGCGAAGCGCGTTTGATTCATCGCTTGTTAATCGCGGCGTTGATAGAAGCAAGATCTTGCGAGCGTTTTAAAGTGATATCTGAGCATATCAACGACGAAGATCTGGCCGGATTTTATCGCAAATTAATGATCAGCGAAGCCAATCATTATACCATGTTTATCAAACTTGCTCGCCAATATGGCAACAGGGAAGAAGTGGACAATAAATGGCAGGCATTGCTCAATTTTGAAGCAGAAGTCATTAGTGACTTTGGTAAAAAAGAACACATTCACGGATAACACAACCAGCCTTTAAGGGCCAATAAGAAAACAATGAAAAGAACGGTTTTAACACACATTCACGAAAACATGGGCGCCAAGATGGTGCCATTTGCCGGTTATTTGATGCCAGTTCAGTTCTCCGGACTGGTCAACGAACACCACGCCGTAAGAGAAGCGGCCGGATTATTTGATGTGTCGCACATGGGCGAGTTTTTTGTCAAAGGCCCGGAAGCGGAGCAGTTGGTCCAGTACGTAACGTCTAATGATGTCAGCAAACTAACCATCGGCAAGATTCAATATTCTTGCTTGCCCAATGAAAATGGGGGAATTGTAGACGACTTATTGGTATACAAGCTCAATGACGATGAGTACATGTTGGTCGTTAACGCCTCCAATTTAGAAAAAGACTTCAACTGGATAAGCAAGCACAATCGCTTTGATTGTGAATTAAAAGACCACTCCGAAAATATGTCGTTATTGGCCTTGCAGGGACCAAAAGCCAAAGAGATATTATCGACGCTTACCAGCGCTAATTTGGATGACATAGCTTATTACAATTTCAAATTGGGTGAAGTGGCCGGTATTCAAAATGTCATTATTTCCAATACCGGTTATACCGGTGCCGGTGGTTTTGAATTATACATAACCAATGAGAGTGCTGAGCTCCTTTGGAACGCACTCTTGCGAGCAGGGGAGGACCACGGCATACATCCTGCCGGTTTGGGTGCCAGAGATACGCTTCGTTTGGAAAAGGCTTTTTGCTTATACGGTAACGATATTGACGATCAGACATCACCATTAGAGGCCGGTTTGGGGTGGATCACCAAACTCAATACCGAGTTTGTAGGTAAAGAAGCGATTATGGCCGTTAAAGAAGCCGGGATTCAACGCCGCTTGGTTGGTTTTGAAATGATGGATCGCGGTATTCCGCGTCACGATTACCCCATTTTGAATGCCGAGGGTGAAGAAATCGGTAAAGTGACCAGCGGTACTCAGTCGCCATCTCTCAACAAAGCCATTGGTTTGGGATATGTTAAGGTTGAATACAAAGAGCCTGATACGGAAATCTACATTCAGGTACGCAAAAAGCAACTCAAAGCTCGCGTGGTAAAAACACCGTTCCTCTAGTTCTCTGAACAAACAAGCCGTCATATTTGCCCTAGTTTCCGTTGTCGCTTTTGCGATGATGAACGTGAGCGTTAAGTTCCTGCCACACATTTCGTTTGTGGAGTTGGTATGGTTTCGCTCACTTATTTCTATGGCCATAACCATTACCTATTTGCGAAGCATTAAGGTATCTGTTTGGGGGACAGGAAACAACAAGCGACTACTTTACTTGCGTGGGATTTTTGGGGTAACGGCATTGAGCTTGTTTTTTTATACCCTCCAACGACTTCCACTGGCAACGGCCATTACTCTACAATATTTGTCGCCGATATTTACAGCGCTCTTTGCTGTTCTTTTCCTTGGTGAAAGCGTTAGGCGCATACAGTGGCTCTTTTTTGCCGTAGCATTTGCCGGAATTTTGGTGTTGCGTGGCAGTGCCGAAGGCATTACCTGGGGAATCTTCTTTGCCGGGGTTGGTTCTGCTGCCTTAGCCGGTGCGGCTTACACGGTTATCAGTAAATTGAAAAAACGCGAACACCCCGTTGTGGTGGTATTCTACTTTCCGTTGATTGCTATACCGGTTATGAGTATTTTTTTGCCGGGCGTGTGGATTACACCGCAAGGCACGGATTGGTTTTTTATTCTTTTGATGGGTGTGTCAACACAATTTGGACAAGTTTATCTCACCAAAGCTTATCAGGCAGAGGACGCAAGTAAAATTGCCATTTTCAAGTATTTGGGCGTATTGTTTGGTCTTGGCTTTGATTTGTTTTTATTTAAAATCACCCATTCTTATGGTGTATTAATTGGAATTTCACTGGTGTTACTCGGAGTGATTTTGCAAGTTTTACAAAAGAAACGATAACATTTGTGTGTAAAGGATTTTGTTGTAATTTTGCAACCTGTTTTACAGACGAATGATCAACCACTGGCAAGGGTTGTGTATGTTGACATTCGGGAATTACTTTAAATCAGCTTGTCATGGACAGCATCATTTCCTACGTACAAGATCAGTACATTGAGAAAAAAGAATTACCCGATTTTTCTTCGGGGGACACCATCACTGTTTACTACCAAATTCGCGAGGGCGAAAAGGTTCGTACGCAGTTTTTCCGCGGCATTGTGTTGCAGCGTCGTGGTTCAGGTGCCACAGAAACCTTCACTATTCGCAAGATGAGCGGTAACGTAGGGGTAGAGCGTATCTTCCCCATCAATTCACCGAGCATCGAGCGTATTGAAATCAACAAGCGCGGTAGTGTGCGTCGAGCGCGTATCTTCTACCAACGCGAGCGTACTGGTAAATCTGCACGCATTCGCGAAAAACGCGGATAGATTTTGTGTTGCATTATTTAATAAAAGCCGGTTGAGTAAATCAATCGGCTTTTTTTTTGGGGGGTATTTAGTATTCAGTATTCAGTATTTAGTTTGGGGTATTTAGTATTCAGTATTTAGTTTGGGGTATTCAGTATTTAGTTTGGAGTATTTAGTATTCAATTTATTGGGATTCTAACTTTTGCGTTTAACTGTATGTTATTCAGTTGTTGGCGCTCTCCGTAAAAACTATCAACTGAACACTAAACCAAAAAAAAAGAGCCATCATTAACGATGGCTCTTTCTTATAATACCCGACAATAATTTACTTCTTATCGTCGTCGTTGACTTCTTCGTATTCAACGTCGGTGACATCATCTGCACCGCTACTGGCATCACCACCCGGTTGATCGTCGCCAGGTTGCTGACCGGCCTCTTGTTGCGCTTTGTAGAGGTCTTCGGAAGCGTTTTTCCATGCTTCGTTGACTTTCTCTGTTGCTGCATCAATGGCGGCAAGGTCTTGCTTGCTGTGTGCTTCTTTCAACTCGTTGATGGCACCTTCGACGGCTGACTTCTTATCTTCGGGAAGTTTGTCGCCAAACTCTTTCAACTGTTTTTCACTTTGGAAGATCATTCCGTCGGCAGCATTGAGCTTGTCGATGCGCTCTTTGGCTTGTTTGTCAGCGTCAGCATTGGCTTCAGCCTCTTGCTTCATCTTCTCGATTTCCTCTTTGGATAAACCAGAAGAGGCTTCGATGCGAATGCTTTGTTCTTTACCGGTGTTTTGGTCTTTTGCAGACACATTGAGAATACCGTTGGCATCGATGTCGAAGGTCACTTCAATCTTCGGCACACCGCGTGGTGCAGGTGGAATGCCGTCTAAGTGAAAACGACCAATGGTTTTATTGTCACCGGCCATGGAGCGTTCACCTTGAAGGACGTGAATCTCTACGGATGGCTGATTGTCGGCAGCGGTAGAGAAGGTTTCACTTTTCTTGGTTGGGATGGTTGTATTGGCTTCGATGAGCTTGGTAAATACACCGCCCATGGTTTCGATACCCAATGAAAGCGGAGTAACGTCAAGAAGCAACACATCTTTTACATCACCAGTAAGAACGCCACCTTGGATTGAAGCACCTAGGGCAACAACTTCATCGGGGTTTACACCTTTAGAAGGGTCCTTGCCGAAAAAGCTCTTCACGGCTTCTTGAATGGCTGGGATACGGGTAGAACCACCCACGAGAATAACTTCATCGATGTCGGCTGGTTTTAATCCGGCTTTTTCCAAAGCATTCTTTGCGGGATCAATGGTGCGTTTGATAAGGCTGTCGGCCAAGCTTTCAAACTTAGAACGACTCAATGTTTTTACCAAGTGCTTAGGACCAGATGCCGTAGCTGTAACGTATGGCAAGTTGATTTCGGTACTTGAGCTTGAAGACAGTTCAATTTTTGCTTTTTCAGCGGCATCTTTCAAGCGTTGAAGGGCCATCGCGTCTTTGCGTAAATCAATGTCTTCTTCACTTTTAAATTCATCGGCCAACCAATCAATGATTACTTGGTCAAAGTCATCACCACCAAGGTGGGTATCACCTTCGGTAGATCGTACTTCAAATACACCGTCGCCAAGTTCAAGGATGGAAACGTCGTGTGTGCCACCACCGCAGTCAAACACGGCGATTTTCATGTCTTTACCACGCTTGTCGATCCCGTAAGCCAAAGCCGCAGCCGTTGGCTCATTGATGATACGACGAACCTTTAATCCGGCGATTTCACCGGCTTCTTTAGTCGCTTGACGCTCTGCATCGTTGAAGTATGCGGGAACTGTAATAACCGCCTCAGAAACACTCTGTCCGAGATAATCTTCCGCAGTCTTTTTCATTTTTTGCAAAATCATCGCCGAAATTTCTTGTGGCGTATACTTGCGACCGTCAATATCAACGCGGGGGGTGTCGTTTTCTCCTTTAACCACCTTGTAAGGTACGCGTGAGATTTCTTTTGTGCTTCCACTAAAAGAAGCCCCCATAAAGCGTTTGATGGAGAAGATGGTTTTTTCCGGGTTGGTGATGGCTTGGCGCTTAGCCGGATCACCAATTTTGCGTTCACCTCCTTCTACAAATGCAACAATAGATGGGGTAGTGCGCTTTCCTTCACTGTTGGGAATAACCACTGGTTCGTTACCTTCCATTACGGCAACACAAGAGTTGGTTGTTCCTAAGTCAATACCAATTATTTTACTCATGATACGATTTTTTCGTTGTCAATATTTTTGTGCTTGTGATTGCTCAATAGATATGCCATGAGATGAGCGGTGACGGAATTGCGGATTTTTGGCTGTCAGTTGGGGTTTAATACTGACAAATTTGCACAAATGTCATATTTCACCAAACTCTGTAAGGGTTTGTGTCACGTTATATGCATGGTCGGCTATCCGTTCAAGTTCACTCAATAGATCCATGTAAAATAAACCGCTTTGGATGGTAAACTTCCCTTTTTCGATATTAGATAGGTAATTGTTTCGCAGATACAGGTAATGGCTATTGATGTCGTTTTCTATAGCCTTTGCAGTAGCTAGATCGTGTTTGTTGAGAAGGAAGCCTTCCTCCATTGTATCCATGGCTTTTTCAACCAAAGTCATTAAGCTCAATATATTGTTGCGTTGTTCGGGAGTGAAGTATGCCTTTTGTTCTTTGTGATTGACCAAATTGTAGGCGCTTTTTACCATTAAATCGGTTGAGCGCTCCAGGTAATTTGCCGCACCAATGAGTGCGCGAATCTCAAGACTCAGTGTGCCATCAAGCTTTTGCTCGGATACCTTCGTCAAAAACTTTAGTATACCTATTTCTGATGCGTCGCTTATTTGCTCGGCTTGCCGGACTTTTTCAAGGTGATTTTTGGATGTCGATAATTCTCCCTCCATCAACATTTTCGGCAATAGTTGAAACGTTCGTTGGTTGATTTTCACCATCTTATGCAGCTCTTTCTTAGCCCGGAGAATGGCCATTAATGGAGCTGTTACCTGAGTATTGGTGAATAGCTCACTGTCGAGATTGTCTTCACGACTAATTTGTCCGCGAAAAACCTTGGTGGAAATGCGAACGAGAAAGGGGATGGCGAATAGGAAAATGCCAACATTTATGACGTTAAAAAGGGTGTGAAATACCGCTAACGCCATTGGGATGGCACGGGTGCTTTCGTTGGGATCTCTTCCGGAAAATAAAACCGTCAAGTCGGTTGTTAGTCGCAGCAGTACATCAAACAGCAAAATGGCCCAAATACTTCCCAGAGCATTGATGAGGAAATGAGAAAAGGCTGCGCGCTTGGCTTGGATGTTGCCAATCAATGCAGCAATGTTTGCAGTAGCAGTTGTACCAATGTTTTCCCCTAAAACTAAGGCCATGGCAAAGGGTAAGGGAATCCAGCCCTTGGCTGTCATCACCAACGTTATGGCTACAGCAGCCGTTGAGGATTGTACAATAACCGCAACCAAGGCGCCAATTCCCATAAACATAATCAGATATAGCAGTCGGCCAAAGTATGGGGTGTTGTCGAACTCATAGGCCTGTAAGAAACGGAGCATCTCAGGGTTTGACTGAAGATCTGGTGCATACATCTGCATGGCATTGATTCCAATAAAGAGCAAACCAATGCCAATGATGAACTCTCCACTGGAAACCACGCGCTCTTGCTTATTGAAAAGTAAAATAACCCCTATGAACACCATTCCAAAGGAAATAGCCGTAGAGTCTATGACACCAAATTCAATTAATGTTAGTAACCATGCTGTGATGGTGGTTCCGATATTTGCGCCAAGAATGACGCCAATGGATTGAGCCAAGTTGAGAATTCCGGCATTGGCTAAGCCTACAACAATAACGGAGGTTACAGATGAAGACTGTAGTAAGAAGGTAGCAAACATCCCCGTCAATAGGCCATAGTACTTATTGGCCGTCATGGTACTTACCACTGCTTTAAATCTTGAGCCGGCAGATTTTTGTATACCATCGCTCATGACCTTCATGCCAAAGATGAAGAGTCCAACGCTTCCTAATAGTTGGATAAATTGCAGCCAAGTATAGCCCATGAGCAAAAGATGTATTGGCGGCGAAAATAAGAATTATCCCCTTATGAAGTGTTACGATATTGTTTTTATGTGAAGTAGCCCAAATATCCTGCTGTGGCGACTATTCTTCATTTAGATAACCCGATAAGGTATCAAAAAAGGTGATCTTCCCGTCGTAACTTTCTCGACTCAATCGATTGCGAAAACACAACGCCCAAAGTACGGTTTCCATTAAAAAATATCGCTCGTCCTTATTGTCTGCAGTGAATAGCTTGTCTACCAACGCACCGAGAGCAGGGATGCTATCCAGAGTATCCCGGTAAATGCCATCATCAGACGTTGAGTCGAGTTGTATTTCTCGATGACTCTCAAACCAACGAACGATTTTGTTGTAGGGGTGCGCCTCATCTGAAGATTTTATTTTGTCCAAGGCGGGGAAATCATTGGCTTCGAGTAGCGCGTGTAATGCCGAACTAACAAGGCTTTCGGCCACGTCCAGTCCGCCCATCTGCTCGCCTTCGTAAACCAATTCCACTTTGCCAATAATGGCGGGTGTTACGGCAAGAAAGTCGACCGGTCTGAACGCGGTTGATTGGACATCGTTTAACAAACAGCGCTCTTCCGCTGCGGCGTAAAGCAATTCTCGAGCCGCAATGCCCAAACGAACAGATACACCACTTTTTTGGTCAATATAGGTGCTTTGACGAGCTTCTTCCATCAGTAAGTGTAGTGTGGTAGCAACACCTGTTGACCAGCGAGCAATCTGGGTATTTTTAACTTTGGCCTCTTGCGCATAAATAATCTCTGCAGCTTCTCTCTCCGGATAGTGGGTGAGAATTTGTGAACCAATGCGGTCTTTTAGTGGAGTGATAATACTGCCTCGTTGGGTGTAATCTTCCGGATTGGCGGTAAAAACAAAGTGGGTGTCCAAATGCATTCTCAGCTGAAACCCCCTGATTTGTATGTCGCCTTCTTGCAAAGCATTAAATAGCGCCACTTGAATCCTTGGTTGAAGGTCAGGGAGTTCGTTGATGACAAAAATACAACGATGTGCACGCGGAATCATGCCAAAATTGATGACGCGTTCATCGGAAAAATTCAGTTTTTCATTGGCCGCTTTTACAGGGTCAATATCTCCTACCAAATCGGCAATGGTAACGTCTGGGGTGGCCAATTTTTCAAAGTAGCGTTCACTGCGATGAATCCATCGAATAGGGGTTTTGTCACCTAGTTTTTCGATGATTTCACGTCCCTCTTTGGTGATGGGATTTAGTGGGTCTTCCATGATTTCTGTTCCCTCAATGGCAGGAATATATTCGTCGAGAAAAGAAACCAATTGACGGGCCATACGGGTTTTACCTTGTCCGCGTAGTCCGAGAAAGTTGATGTTATGTCCGGCCAATATGGCGCGAATAATTTGGGGCTCAACCGAATCGCGGTAGCCATGAATCCCTTCAAATAGAGGTTCATTGGCCCTTATTTTGGCAATGATATTGTCGCGTAGTTCTTCTTTTACTGTTTTTGAGGCATATTCACTTTTACGCAATGCGCCCAATGTTTTATTATCTGTCATCAATTTCTTCGTTTGCGATTGTTTTGGTAGTCGTGGAATACAATTTCGCCCAAGTCATCCAATCCAGTAAACAATGCTTTACCGCCATTAACTTCCGTGAAACGATCGATAAAGGCAATAAGATAAGGGTCTTGGGCAATCATAAAGCTGGTGATGGGAATATTGTTTTTTTTACATTCCGCAGCCTTTTGCAGACATTTATTGACGATATAATCATCTAGCCCCATGCTGTTTTTATAGTAAATACCATCTGGTTCTTTGATGCATGAAGGCTTACCATCGGTAATCATCATAATTTGTTTGTTGGCGCTGCGTTTTTTTCGCAAAATATCAAGTGCCAATTCAAGTCCGGCAACGGTGTTCGTATGGTACGGACCAACATTGAGATAGGGGAGCTCTTTGAGCGGAACCGGCCAGGCGTCGTTGCCAAAAACAATAATGTCCAAACTGTCTTTGGGATACCTGGTGGTAATTAATTCGCTGAGTGCCAATGCCACTCTTTTTGCCGGCGTTATGCGGTCTTCACCGTAGAGGATCATGCTGTGACTGATGTCTATCATCAAAACAGTGGCGACCGAGGAATGATATACCCCTTCGTAAACTTCTAAATCTTCCGGCATCAGTCCCGGGTCATTGATGCCACCGCGCACCATAGCGTTGCGCAAACTACTTGTCATGTCGATGTTCTCAACGGCGTCGCCATAACGGTAAGGTCGAGTTCCCTCGGTTTCGTCTGACTTACTGCTGCCGGCTTTATTGAGACGATGTTGCCCCAAATGACTTTTTTTGAGCTTACCAAAAATATTCAGCATGGCCTGCTTGCGAATGATGCGTTCCGTCTTTTCCGAAATGGAGCGCTTTGGCAACCCTCCGGGCGTATTGATCTCCTCTCGCAATAAACCACGATCTTTGAGCTCCTCTACAAAATCGTCAATGGTATAGCTTTCATCCGTGATTTGGTATTGCTTATCCAATTCCTCGAGCCAATCTAATGCTTCGTCTACATCACCGGAGGTATAGAGTATGAGCTCTCGAAAAACAGAAAAGAGTTTGTCGAAATTGCTTTTGTGTGGCTCAACATATGGTATAAAGGCGTATCTCATACAGGTATAAAACACGCTTTGTTGCTGGTTGTTCTCATATAAAAGTGAAAAGTAGGCGCTATGCTTTTGTCTCCTCCGAGCCATCCACATATTTAGCAAAGCGTCCTTTGCTGCGGTCATGAACTTGGTCGTAGCGACTCCAAGGCCACCCTCCAAAACGACTGCGCTGGTAGTCGGCAAATGCTTGTTGGATTTCTTGACGGGAATTCATCACGAATGGTCCGTGCTGAACCACCGGCTCATTGATGGGGCGCCCTTGTAAAATGAGAACTTTCACTACGTTATCACCATTTTTAATCGACAAATCGTGAGCGGCCTCAACGTCAACTGCGTGGTAATCGGGGATGGCTTTTCCCGCAACGTCAATCCCGCTGCCTTCATAAACGTAAAGCGTACGATTGATTCCTTCACCTGCTTTGGGTAAGGTGATCTCTGCACCGGGATTGAAATGTAAGTTGTACACACCTACATGATTGTTGGGGTCATATGCCCAAGAGTCTTTAGGAGGCTTGGGGGATGATTTTCCAAAAAGAGTACCGGCTAAAACTTCAATGTAAACGTTGTTTTTATTAAAGTTTGGAATATTCTCGCTCCAAAACATTTTGTAATCGGGCTGAGCCATTTTACTTTTTCTTGGCAAATTGAGCCAAATTTGAAATAACTCCAACGGATTGTCTTTATCGGTATTAATCAAAGGAAACATTTCCGAGTGCATCAATCCCTTTCCGGCCGTCATCCATTGTAAGTCGCCATCGCCATATCTTCCGGCACCTCCGGCTGAATCGGCATGATCGACCATGCCTTTTCTCACCACGGTGAGCGTTTCAAAGCCGCGGTGCGGGTGACCGGGAAAACCGGGAACCTTTTCTCCGTGATACATGCGCCAACCATCTTTTATGTGGAAGTCGTTGCCGATGTTTCTTCCGGACAACAACGAAGCGTCTGGGCCCATATCTTTATTTCCCGCAGGGTATTTGTCTTCGTGATGTACGCAAAATAAAAATGGATCTTGTGTTTCCCATTGAAAGCCTAAGGCACGTACGCGTTTAATGCTACTCATTTCTTTATTGTTAGTGATGTGGTCGTCTTTTTCATCATTTTTATTGCCAAATAGTGCCCCCAAAACGGGGGTTGCGGCTAAGGCAGTAGATCCCAGTACCAATTTACCTAGAAATGCTCTGCGATCTTGCTTTTTTGATTTATTGTCGCTCATAACGCAAAAATTTAACGTTAAACTTCATATTGTCGGTCAATCGACATGGCTAAATTACAAACATAAGACCGTATTGGTGGGTGGGTTGTTTCGAAACAATGAATTTGTTAATGTATCTTTAGTGGAGACCGGGCATGCCTGGTCTCTACATTTATTATTGCGTCAACAGCCATTATCTGTTATCTTTGGCCTCTATGCATATTTGTGGGTTAATATTGTGTTATTGTCCGCAAACGAAAGGATTAAACCATTGATTAAAATATGAACATCACCAAACTGGCAGCCATCGATATTGGTTCGAATTCCATAAGATTGTTGATTTCTAACGTTATAGAGTACCAAAATGAGTCGCATATCAGAAAGAGTCAGTTGGTGAGATTACCCATTCGCTTAGGGGCTGACAGTTTTGTTGCCGGAAAAATTAGTGACCGCAACAAAGAGCGATTGATGTATGCCATGCAGTCATATTCGTTGATCATGCAGGTCAACGATGTATCTGAAATGCGTGCTTGCGCCACGAGTGCAATGCGTGATGCCGTAAATGGTGATGAAATAAGAGCCGAAATCAAAGAAAAGACGGGGATTGAGATAGAAATCATAGATGGAGAGGAAGAAGCTCGTTTGATTCTACAGAACGATTTTCTCCGGGGCTTAATAGAAGATGCGCGAGATTTTTTATACGTCGATGTCGGAGGAGGAAGTACGGAGATAACTGTTTTTAAAAGTGGCGTAAGAGAAAAAGCGCATTCTTTTAACATAGGCACCGTACGTTTGCTCAATAATGGGGTAAACGCGGTGGCTTGGGACGAAATGAAGTCGTGGGTTTATGCAGAAAGTAAAAGTCTAACACAGCCCGTTATGGTTGGTAGCGGGGGAAATATCAATAGAACATTAAAAATGTCTGGCAAGCCATCGGGCAGTGCTTTATCGTTAGACTACTTGGAAACGCAGTACGATTTCTTACGACGGTTTACCAATGAAGAACGCATCGTTCGCTTTGATCTAAACGTGGATCGTGCTGATGTAATATTACACGCCTTGCGCATTTATATCAATAATATGCGATGGGCAGGAACAGAAAAAATATATGTCCCCAAAATTGGCTTATCAGACGGCATCGTTAGGGATTTACATCAACGTCTCAGTCAGAAGTAAACATGGATTTATCAATTATTATTGTCAATTACAATGTGCGATATTTTCTCGAACAGTGTTTGCGTTCTGTTGAGGTAGCCATTAAAGATATTGATGCCGAGGTTTTTGTGGTTGACAATGCGTCTACCGATGAGAGTATGTCCATGGTTCGCAGAGAATTCCCCTGGGTAAAATGTATAGATAACTCCGACAATGTAGGGTTTTCTAAAGCCAACAATCAAGCCATTGTATTGTCTAAGGGCAAGTATGTTCTCCTGCTTAACCCTGACACACTTGTTCAAGAAGATACCTTTGCAAAAAGCATTGCTTTTATGGACGAACATCCGGACGCCGGTGGCTTGGGGATTAGGATGATTGACGGTACGGGAAACTTTCTACCCGAGTCTAAGCGTGGATTTCCAACGCCTTGGGTGGCTTTTTGCAAAATTGTGGGATTAACGGCATTGTTTCCGGAAAGTCAGGTCTTTGCTCAGTATTATATGGGACACCTATCCGCGGATAAAAACCAAAAGGTTGACGTCCTGGCCGGCGCTTACATGATGATGCCGCGTAAGGTCATCGATGAAGTTGGCATGCTCGACGAAGATTTTTTTATGTATGGCGAAGACATAGACCTGAGTTATCGGATGTTGAAAGCCGGTTATCAAAATTACTATTTGGCGGATTCTCAAATCATTCACTACAAGGGTGAAAGCACCAAGAAAGGGAGTTTGAACTACGTGTATGTGTTTTATAAAGCCATGGCCATTTTTACCCGCAAGCATTTTCGTGGTAGTGAAGCCGGTATTTACTTGTTTTTTATTCAAATAGGCATTGCCATGCGTGCTTTTTTGGCCATGATAAATCGCGTCTTTAAGCGTTCCGGACTTTTTTTAATCGATGTCTTTGTCGCCTATGGCGCGTTGTATTACTTAAAGCTGTACTGGGAACAAAGCCATCGATTTGTAGAAGGCGGCGCATATCCCGATGTTTTTCACCAGTTGGTTTTGCCTATATACCTTGGTATTTGGTTACTATTTGTCTTTGTCCAAGGAGGGTACGATCGACCGCAAAAACGAACCACGGCATTAAAAGGAATTGCGTATGGCACCTTGTTTTTATTGGTCGTTTATGGCTTGTTGAGTGAAGAATGGCGATTTTCAAGAGCGCTCATTCTAATGGGAGCATTTACAACAGGGATCATTTTCGTCATCAACAGAATGGTCGTTGATTGGTTTGAAAAAGGAAGACTGCTCTTAAACACAGATACCAGTCGTCGATTTTTTGTGATTGGCAAAAAAGATGAAGCCGAAAGAACCAGAGATATTATTAGGGAAAGTGGCTGGGCTACGTCCTTTATTGGTTGGATCCCTGAAGGTGAAAAAAGTGATGCCGATTGGCACATCGGTGAATGGGATGATATTGAGGACTTGATCAGTGTTTACAAACCCAACGAAATAGTCTTTTGCGGTAAAGATGTATCTACCGAAACCATTATTGAGAGAATGGCTGTTTTACTGCATCATCGGTTAGAGATAAAGATCTTACCCCCGGATGGGTGGTTTATCATAGGGAGTAACAGCATTCATCATCAAGGGGACTTATACGCTAGAGAGATCGGCGGTTTGTTTCTTCGTCGGTTTCGCAGACAAAAGCGCTTGTTTGATATGATATCATCTTTGCTGATTTTAATTCTCCTACCACTCTCTATCATTTTAGTAAAAAACAGCACGATGGTAATAAGATCAGCGTGGAAGGTGCTTTTTGGTATTAGAACTTGGGTTGGTTTTAGACAGCCGGTCGAATCAAATTTACCTGGTATTCCGGAAGGTGTGTTTACGCCGGGGGAATCGTTAAAGCCCGATAATCGTCACAAGCTTAAAGCCTCAATCAATTTACAGTACGCGACGCGATACAACTGGAAAAACGATGCAGAAATGCTGATGGCGGCATTTAGAAAGTAAATTTATGCTCTAAAAGGGTAAAGGCGCGACTGGTAACGCTAATTGAGAAATGCTTTCGGTGTGATCGAAACTTTTGGAACACCAATACTTAGTGCGTGCTTTTTTTTGTTGACTAAAAAACTAAAGTTGTATTTAGGTTCGATAGATGCAAAAACCGTGTGCATAGGGAGTATGCTTTCGTAATTAAAGGTTTCAAAGGGCTGGATGGTTGGAAGCGTGCCGTTAAAACCTTCACCTATAATTTCTTCGGGTAATGAATGATTAGAAAAAATCTTCCAGTGTTTGCCCATAATGGTTACGGGAAGCGTGCTGTTGTTTTTTACCACTAAATTACAGCCAAACAAATACAGTAAGCCATATTTGCCGATAAAATGTGTTTTAAACTCCACATTTATGGAGGTGGATTCGATCTTAGCAAGCATAACGAATTTGAAATCAGACTGTAAACGTAAAACATTTTTTTTACATTTCCAAATATTTGAGGCTGAAATCTCGTTATAGCACTTCAATGATTTATGAAATACACGGTTTACCCTCGTCCATTAAATACTACCCCATTGGTCTGTCGGACGATAATACAACTTGCCTTTTCTGATATTTAATGGGCTTTCTATGTTGTTGTTATACAGTTTGCCCGTGCCTAGACCTTGATAAATGCGCAGGGGGTAATTGCCCAACCACTGAGCGATGGCATTTAAGCCGATATTGGACTCCAATGCAGACGTTACCCACCAACCAATACCGTTTTTTTCGGCTAGTTCAATCCAGTCTTCGGCCGCACGAAATCCGCCAACCAAAGTAGGTTTAATAACGATGTAGTCGGGTAGAATATCGTTGATGAGGGCTTCTTTTTCTTCTTTGCCGTTGATGCCGATAAGGCTTTCGTCAAGCGCAATGGGGACGGGGCTTTCTGCACAAAGTTCCTTGAGCAGTTGACGGTCGTTTACGGGCTGTTCTATGGAGTGAATTTCCAGATCCGACAATTCGTCGATGACGTCAAAAATATTGCTGCGATCAAATGCGCCATTGGCGTCCAAACGAATTTCTAAGTCCCACGGCTCGTAGGTTTCGCGAATGCGCTCTATAATAGCAATTTCTTCGCCAATATCAATGGCGCCAATTTTCATTTTTACGCACTTATAGCCTTCTTTAATTTTTTTAGCCATTTGCTTTTCCATTTCCTTGGCATCACTCATCCACACCAAACCATTGATGGGAATTCCTGCCTTTCCTTTGGAAAATGGGTTGACGAAAAGTGTGTGAGGCGTACTTCCACGCAAACTAATAAAAGCTGTCTCCAAAGCCATTCGCACGGCAGGAAAATCAGCCAAATCATCGTACAACTTTGCGAAGCCCAGGTCGATATTGTCACACACCCACTGTAGTTTACCTTCAATCTCATCGAGATTATCACGGCTCAATCCTGCAAGTGGTGCACATTCACCAATGCCTGTTTGTTTGCCATCTTGAAGCTGAAGATACCAGGTTTTGCGCTCAGTCATAACTCCGCGTGATGTACCGGCTTTGAAATTAAACTCGAGTATATGTGATGAAAATGATGCGTTCATTGTTTGCGTTAATTTGAATTTACGTTCCCCAATAATGTCCTAATCCCAACAGTACAGCCAGTGCCAAAGTTGTCAACGCCAATTCCTTTAAAAACGGATCGGCATCTTCTGGTCTATTCAATTTAGATACTTTTAGCATGTGCAGTAAAAGAGGAGGGATGGCCAATAGAAACAAGTTACGTGTAAAGCCTGAGTCACTCAACCAATTGTAAACAAATACGCAGTCGAGCGCCAGAATAATTAAGATGTAGTGATAAACTCGTGCATAGCGAAACCCTAAGGCGTTGGCGATTGTTTTTTTACCACTGCTCAAGTCGTTTTTAATGTCACGCATGTTGTTGAGATTGAGCACAGCAGCCGATAATAAGCCAATGGCACTGCCGGCCCAAAGGACGTGGGGGTCTAACTGTCCAACAGTGACGGTATAGGAACCACCTACAGCTACCAGTCCGAAAAAGGTGAACACCATTAGCTCTCCCAATCGCAAATATCCGTAAGGCGTTTTTCCCAACGTATAAGTTAGCGCAGCAATTACGGATGCGAGGGCTAATAAACCGAGAATAAGCGGAACATTATCTAGTAAACGAGGGTAGGTGTACACGATCAATAAAGCCGCGGACACGAAGGATAATATGGACGTGACAACCACTGCACGTTTCATTTCTGCCGCACTGATGACGCCACTCCCTACCATTCTTGCCTCACCGGCTCTGTAGGTATCGGTGCCTTTTATTCCGTCGCCTAAATCATTGGCGAAATTGGACAATACTTGAAAAAGTGTTGCCGTTAAGATGCACAGAAAAAAAACCGTCCATGAGCCTTGGTGATTGGCTGCAGCCAGCAAACACCCTAAGATAATACCCGACCAAGCAAGCGGTAATGTGCGAAGTCTGGCAGCAGCCATCCAATGTTTCACAGCATTCTTAGCCATTCATCGAGATTAGGAATTCTTCATTGCTCTTTGTTCGAGAAATACGGTCATGGATGAACTCCATAGCCTCAACGGTGGTCATGTCGGATAAGTGTCTACGGAGTATCCACATACGCTGCTGTACCTCTCTTGAATGTAAGAGTTCGTCGCGTCTTGTGCCGGATGCAATGAGGTCGATAGCAGGGAATAAACGCTTATTGGCAATTCTGCGGTCGAGTTGCATCTCCATGTTACCGGTTCCTTTGAATTCCTCATAGATAACTTCATCCATTTTAGAGCCTGTTTCGATGAGTGCTGTGGCAACAATGGTCAATGAACCTCCATTTTCAATGTTACGCGCTGCACCGAAGAAACGCTTGGGTTTGTGCAAAGCATTCGCGTCTACACCACCGGATAGAACTTTGCCTGAGGCTGGACTAACCGTGTTGTAAGCTCGCGCCAATCGCGTGATTGAGTCAAGAAGAATAACGACATCGTGACCGCACTCAACCATGCGCTTGGCTTTTTCCAAAACGATGTTGGCTACTTTTACGTGTCGCTCTGCCGGTTCATCGAAGGTAGAGGCTATAACCTCTGCATTCACACTTCTCGACATATCGGTTACTTCTTCCGGACGTTCGTCTATGAGGAGTATAATAAGGTAAGCTTCCGGATGATTCGCTGCAATGGCATTGGCAACATCTTTCAGCAGGTGTGTTTTACCGGTTTTTGGTTGGGCCACTATAAGTCCACGATTTCCTTTACCAATGGGGGAAAACAAGTCAATAATGCGCGTCGATAAAGTCGATGACTTACCGGTCAAATTAAATTTTTCCTCGGCAAAAAGAGGGGTGAGGTGTTCAAAAGCAACGCGATCGCGTACAAAATCCGGGGTGCGTCCATTGACCTGAAGAACTTTTGCCAAAGGAAAGTATTTCTCGCCTTCTTTTGGCGGACGAACCATGCCAACAACTGTATCACCTTGCTTGAGTCCATTGGATTTAATCTGTGCCTGTGACACATAAACGTCGTCGGGAGAGTTTAGGTAATTATAATCACTGCTTCGTAAAAAACCGTAACCATCTGGCATGGTTTCTAGTACGCCTTCACAGCTGATGATGCCTTCAAAATTATACTCGTCGGAACCAATGTGTTTAGGACGAGGCTTGTGTTGTTGGGGCTGACTTGGGTGTTGCTTGACTTGGGGGTCCGCATCTTTACGGATAGGCCTGGCCTCACGACGATCGGGTCTGTCTTGACGAAAACTGCGACTTTGATGTTGCTTGCCCTGACTTTGTGTTGTTTTATCCGAAGAATTATCAACTTCAGAAGGTGCAGCTTTATCAGATGACTCCTCCGAAGGTGTATTTTCAACATGATTCATTTCTTTTTTTGGTGGACGACCTCTACGAGCACCCGGCTCTGGCTTGGGGGGGGTAGGGACGTCACTGCGCCCAGTGGCTCTTTCCAAAATGGCCTCTATCAGCGGGATCTTACGCAAGTAACGCCACTTAGGAATATCTAATTCGTTGCCAATGTCTTGAAGCTGAGAAAGTTTTAAAACTTTTAATTGATCAAATGTATACATATGATTTGTTGTGGCTAACGCCTTTTAGAAAAACAATAGGTTGAACACCTTTAATGATAATATGGAAATAAAAATCAGAAATGTCGATGAATAGAGCACCGCATTGATGATGCAATAATATAACCGAAATACAAACCCACAAAAAAGATGTGTCAATTTTCTTAAATATTGATGCAGATTAATGTATTAACGCCATTGACAAATACAAAATAAATTTCTATATTTGTAAGAAAAAAATGGCAGAACACAACGAAACAGGCAAAACAGGTGAGTTATTGGCGAAATCATATTTAGAAAGTAATTCGTTTACCATACTCGAACAAAACTTCCGCTACGGCAAGGCTGAAATAGATATCATCGCCTCGGTCGGAAATTTTATCGTAGCCATTGAAGTAAAGACAAGAAAGAGTGCCCCCCGCATTGAGTACTTTCACGCGGTGACCAAATCTAAAATGTATAGTATGGTTCGTGCTTTGGAGTTCTACATGCGAATTAAGGGAATCACTCTGGAAACCAGATTTGATTTTGTCAGAGTAGATTTAGGAGGTGATGAACCATTTATAGAGCATACGCCATCATTTTTTGTCCCCTGATTTTCGCACCTCTTCAATGATTTCGACATCCAAACCGAATTGGTGAGCGTATTGACGCATTTTCATGGCTGCACGTTCTTCGTTGGTGGCGCGTTCTAATGTGTCCGCCATACTGAGGATGGTTTGGTGAAAAAAGCGCTTCATGTCATCAATAGACATTTCCTTGGTCCATAAATCAAGGCGCAAGCACTCTTTTTGCTTCTCGTCCCAAACGGAAACCATAAATGCGCCAGCAGCTTCGTTTTCTATCCCTCCGTCTTTGGCCGTCCAATGTATTTTTTCGGGCACGCGGTTCACATCCAATTCGACGTTTATAGATATGTTGGATTTAATCTTACTCATTTTTCAAGGTTTATATCGTGATTGAGAAAATAGTTGTCGGTGATCGTTCATCTGCATGAGATCAATCAATTCTTTATCCGGGTGTCTCGTCATATAAGCTGATACGATACGCCATCCTATCCAGCGTCCAATGCGACCGGGTGTTTCGTTGTCGAAAGCCATGTAGAACTTACTGAACGGTGCTTCCTCAGTAAAACGTCGTTTCAAATCGGCTCGTTGGTCAAATAAAAGGTCTTGTTCGATCATGAAACGCCAAATCATGCGTTCATTGTCAATACAGAATGTAGCATCTTCTTTGGTATATCGCAAAACATCATATGCAGTTTTACCGGGCAACATTAAATTGACCACATACGTCTGCTTTCCGTAATAGACCATATCATTGATGAGCGCCAAGTCGCTTGCTCGTCGATTTAACCAAGGATCAATCATTGACTTAGCTATGTCAACCAGCATGTATTCCGCTGTATGTCTGCTGTTTAAATAATCGGCTTGCTTCGCATAGGCAGGGTGATCTTCTCCAAGGTACAAATCCAGAGCAACAAACAGTGTGGCTATTGAATCGACATATATTACAGGAAAATCAAAGTCCAAACCGGATATATACGTATAAACGTTAAGTGTTTCCGGCGCATTGGGAAAGAGATAGCGATAATGGCGCCAAAGGTCTTTAATTTCAATCTGAAGCCGCTTGTCATCGGGGTAAATGCGTGCCGCATCCTCGGCAAGTGCGTTCATGAACTCTAATGTACGCTGTGAACGCCAAAATCCATCGGCTTGTTGGTTGTCAAAAAACACATCAAACCCTCCCTTTTCCTTTAGCGATTGGATTTGTTGAGAAAAATTGGCGGTATCTAAAGCAAAAAATGCCAAGTCAAAGCGATGTATGTTTACATTTGCATCAATGTTTGATACATCCAACGCATCGTCGGGTGCACAACCAATAAAAGACGAGTAAATAATTATTAATGAGCAGAATGTTATAATTCTTTGCATTATTGGCATTGTTCATGTTATATTGAAGACGCCAAAAATACAATGGCCATGATGAATGAAGAGCAATGTGGATTAATAAACTTTGAACCCATTTTTAAAAATTAAAAACGAATGTAATTTTTGAAACGTCTTATAAATGTAAACCATTTTTCACGTTGGTTAATAAAAAGGATGTTTCCATTAAAAATCAGATATATGAAAAAACTGTTTTACGTTTTTATGGTGATGATAAGCTGTCAACTGGTTGTCAATGCACAAACCAAGTATCGCATTGGTCTCCAGATTTCTCCTAACCTTTCATTGATGCCGCTGGAGGATGTAAACGCTACAACCATGTTTAATATGGGGTTTGGGTTGACATTTAACCGCTATTTCGATGAGCGTTATTCCATTCAAAGTGGGATAGATGCTTTGGCGTTGAGTTCCAGGTTAACTGCTGGAGAAGACGAAATTGATCTTTCAGCCAGTTACATTCAAGTACCGTTTACCATAAAAATGAAAACCATCAATTTTGGTCATTGGACATTGTTTGCACGAGTAGGTGCTGCTTTGGGCGTAAAGTATATAGAAGATGTTCGCTTAAGTGATCCGTCCATTACCAAATATAGCCCCGAAGATGATTTAATGGACAGTTTCTTGTTGAGTTTCATGGGATCTGTAGGTGCAGAATATGATCTTGGCATTGAGTCCTCCTTGTTCTTCTCTCTAGACTTTAACCGTTCTTTGCTCAACCAACTGAATCCTCAACGATTTCCAATGTTGGAAAATGTGCAGCCTCGTTTTTCTTGGATCACATTGAATATGGGGATCATTTTCTAAAACAAGCCCTTGCATATATTGTTAAAAAGTAATGGATTTTCACAACATTAATCTATGTGTATTTGATATGGATGAAAAAGCGGTGGTTAAGCATATTGTTGACTGGCTGAGTGATTATTTGACAAAGTCGGGTTTAGACGGATTTGTGGTAGGGGTGTCTGGTGGGGTAGATAGCGCAGTTACTTCAACTTTATGTGCGCTTACCGGAAAGCCTGTCCTTTGTTTAGATATGCCCATTCATCAAGAAAGCAATCAATTGATGCGCTCCGCCAAGCACATGGACTGGCTCAAGCAACATTTTTCTAACGTAGAAGGAAAAAAAATTGATTTAACGGCTGTTTACGATACATTCGCTGAAACAGTTGGCGCAGATGCCAGCAGCGAAACAACCAATTTGGCCCTTGCTAATACACGCTCACGTTTGAGAATGACCACACTCTACCAATTTGCTGCCGAGCAAAGAAAATTAGTGGCCGGAACAGGCAATAAAGTAGAGGATTTTGGTATTGGTTTTTACACCAAGTATGGAGATGGAGGCGTAGACTTAAGTCCTATTGCGGACTTGATGAAGTCAGACGTTTATGCCTTAGCACGTTATTTGAACGTTATTGATGAAATTATTCAAGCACCGCCAACAGATGGTCTTTGGGACGATGATCGAACAGACGAACAGCAGATTGGTGCCTCTTACGATGAAATGGAATGGGCAATGAAACAAGTGGAATCGGGTAAAAAGCCAAATGATTTTTCCGGAAAAGAAAAAAAACTTGTAGAAATATACCTGCATCACCATTTGAAAAATAAACACAAAATGATTCCCATTCCTGTTTGTTTTTTACCTAGTTTGAAAAAAAACACCTAACTATTTTGTGTTAAAATAATTTTGTGTACATTTACAACCACGATTACAAATTAAATGAACATGATAAATCTAATTATTGCTGATGACCACGTTGTCATTAGAAAAGGCTTACAACTTTATCTCAATCGAGATAAAAACCTTAAAGTTATAGGTGAAGTTTCAGATGGTGAAGAACTTCTGGAAATGGTTAAGACCTCTGACGTTGACTTAATTTTGTTGGACATAGACATGCCAAGAATGAACGGTATGACAGCCATTCGTCACGTAAAAGAGATCAAACCGGATGTAAAAATTCTCATTTTGAGTATGCATCCCGAAGAATTGTACCTTTTGGCGGTCAAAAAACTTGGCGCAAACGGCTACATTACCAAAGACACTGAGCCACGTATGATTCTCAAAGCCATCCGTAAAATTATGGGCGGTGGTGAGTACTTCAACCGTGAAGTGATTAAGCGAATTCGTTCGAAAAAACATCCTAAACCTCTTGTTAAGCTTTCTAAGCGTGAAAGTGAAGTGCTTAACCGATTGGCAGCTGGTCTTACGAATAAAGAAGTTTCCGAAGAATTGGACATCTCCGACAAAACGGTTAGTACTTACAAACTCCGCCTCATGCGCAAGCTTGGAGCTAGAAGTTTGGTGGAGTTGGTAAACTTTGCGAAATCTTATCAGACAGCATCCCCAGAAAGTACCAGATATCAAATGTAATTTGATGTACAGATATATAAAAGCCCGGATATTCCGGGCTTTTTTTATTCAGCACAGTTGCTGTGGTTGACTTTTTCTAGTTTTGAAATATCGAATCCCTTAGATTTAGCTATCTCTAAAGCTTCTTCGTACAAATCATCAGGCATATCTCTAGTTCGCGATAAAATCCACAGATAGCGTCTGCCTGGCTCACCTACAACCGCGTAACGGTAGTCCTCATCCAAGCCAATGATCCAATATTTTCCTTTGAATGGCCAAAAAAACTGCACAGCGAGTTTGGCATTGGTCACTTCATCTTTCACAAAAGCTTTACCACTAACTGATGAAATTTCACCGTCTGCGCTGTCTTTTGCACAACGGTTGTAAACCTCGACGTATTTGTCTTTTTGCGTATACGTAGCTGAGGTGCAATGACACCCTTTTTGAAAGCGTTGAGGAAAACTGGCTACGTCGTACCAAATACCTTCGTATTTATTCAAATCAACGTACTCGACGGTCTCTAGTGGTAAATTGCTCTTACAACCCAGCAATAGCAAGGAAAGGGCAAGAAATGGAATGGTTTTCATGAATATCTATTTAAGTGGTTTAAGGGCCTTTTTCAAAATCAACGACTCATTCTGCCATTGTGCATCGTTCGAAGCGTTCAACAAGCCTTCTCTAAAATAGTTGCCAGAGTTGTTTTTGACAGTGGTTACGGCTTGTGCTATATGCTCAGCTTTATGGCTTACTATGACAGCGCCAATTTTGTACTTGCGAATGATTCGGGCAACTTCAAGTACTTCAGATCCTATAACCGGTAACCCGGCATGGATATAGTCAAACAGTTTGTTTGGCAAACTAAAGCGGTAATTTGGATTAGTGGTTTTGTCCAAACTCAATCCTGCATCTGCTAATCTCGTAATGCCTAATAATTTATGATATGGTTGGGGCGTTATAAAAATGACGCGTTTTTGCAAATCTTCACTTTTTTCTACCTTTTCTCTTAGGTGTGGAATGACATCCCCGCGGCCAACAATCAAAAGAACCACGTCATCCGGTAGTAAAGCCATCGCTTCCAGCATTTCCTCCATGCCGCGATCCACGTTGATACCACTGCCTTGATTGATAAGCACAAAAGCATTTTCGGGGATTTTCCACTCAGATCTCGTATAGGTTGGGATGTCAATTGGTACAGGGGAGATGTTTCTTACCACGAATAAGTCCTTGTTGTAGTGCTGCTTGTACTGTTTCGCAATGGACTGGTTGACGGTGATGATGTGCTTTAGTTTGGGAAAAATGAATCGTTCAACGGTTAACCATACCTTTTGCACCAACGGACGATGAATCAGTTCAGGCGTGTAACAGTAATATTCGTGTGTATCGTATACGATGGGAATGCGTTTGATTTTGGCAATTAAATAGTTGGGCAGCAGCGTATCAAGGTCATTGGCCACCAAGCCATCGGCTTTGCGAAACAAAAGGAAGAAGAATAATCGCAGCTGATATTCCGCATAAAACCAAACTTTTCTTCGGAAAAACAATTGCATTCTGTGGGTTGGATAAGGGCGTTCAAGTGATAAACTTTCCTTCAACTTTCGGCCAACCAGCAAAGGCTCCATTCCCATTTCCATAAGAGCAGTGCAGGTCTTATGCACTCGTTGATCGGTGCTTAAGTCATTGGTGACGGATACAATGATTCGGGTCATAGTTAAAACTGTCCGGTAGCTAGCATTACGAGATTACAGGCTTCTTCACAATAAATACCCACTTCTTGTGCTTTTTGCTTTAATTCAGGATTGATGGTACCCGGATTAAAAATAATGCGTTTTGCACCTGACTGTAAAATATCTTCGTAATACGCCTTTTGACGCGGCGCGCCTAAATAAAGGGTAATGGTGTGGATGTTGGCGTCCTTGGGAAATGACGTCAAAATAGCGTGGCCATTGATTTCTCCACTTTTATTGCCAACCATAATGATAG
Organism: Cryomorphaceae bacterium; assembly: GCA_003566715.1. Classification (GTDB taxonomy): domain Bacteria; phylum Bacteroidota; class Bacteroidia; order Flavobacteriales; family Schleiferiaceae; genus CSBr16-58. Next base: position 26,800 of record PXCF01000003.1, read on the forward strand.
GGTGATTAGCTGCCAACAGCATTTGAGCAGCCCGGTAAGAGTAGCGATTGTCGTTGGCTGAGGCGCCTAATATGAGGGTTGTTTTGCCCATAGTGTAGTCATTTTATGTGTTGACAAATACCCCTTTTTCCATTTCCAATACGCGGTGACAAAAATACCTAACCGTATCGGGATCGTGGGAGATGAAAATAAACGACATGCCCTTTTCATCGCGTATTTGTGTCAGTAAATTGAGGATTTGAGCTTGCACCGAAACGTCTAAAGCCGCAACCGATTCGTCGCAAATAAGGATTTTTGGTTCCGCAAGCAGTGCCCTGGCAATACAAATTCTCTGTCTTTGTCCGCCAGAAAAGGCGTGAGGATATCGTTTAACGGCATCAGCGCTTAGTCCCATATTCTCTAAGGTCTCAGAAATCACTCGACCTCGTTCTGCTTGGCTTTCTCGAGGAAAGAAATGGCGACGCACATCGGAAAGGGTTCTGCCAATGGTGTGACTGGGGTTAAGTGCGGCCATGGCATCTTGAAAGATCATTTGTATGCGTTCGGCTCGCCATTGCCTTGGCTGACTCGCTAAGTCAACGCGTAATCCGGATTCATCGCTGATGGTTAAGTATCCATCTTGAAGGTTTTCCAAGCCACTGATGATTCGGCTTAACGTTGATTTACCACATCCACTTTCTCCAAGAATACCGAGGGCTTCACCGGGATAAAGATTAAAGGTAATGCCTTTTAGAACTTCTGTGTCACCGTAGGCAAACCGAAGATTATTAGCCGATAGAATGGGGGGGTGATTTTGTTTTTCCTTGGCTACCTCCAGCCATTGCTCGTTGTTGTATATGCGACGTGTTAATGATCGATTGCTTTCTATATCTTTTACCGATGGCAGAGGAATGATGCGATTCATGGGATCAGGTCGGCATGCCCACAGTGCTTTAGTGTACGAATGCTGAGGGTTTTTTAATACCTCACGGGCGGTGCCGTATTCACATAAAATACCGTTTTTTAGAACGGCTATGTGGTCGCAGCGCTTGGCCACCATTTTTAAATCGTGACTGATGAGAAGTAGAGCGGTATTATAGCGCTCACAAAGTTGTTCGATTAGATCAAGTACCACATCTCGCACACGGACATCCAAAGCCGTAGTTGGCTCATCGGCAATCAGTAACTTGGGATGATTACAGAGCGCCATGGCGATCATCAAGCGCTGCCTTTGCCCACCCGACAACTGATGAGGAAAGGCGTGTTCAATGCGTTCCGGATTGGGGAGCTCTACTTCTTTCATCCAATGAAGCACTTCCTTTTTTAACTGTGATTTACTAAGTGAACGGGTCATTTGGATGTTTTCGGCCAATTGCCAACCGCAGCTTTTAACCGGATTGAGTGCCGACATAGGCTCCTGAAACACAAAACCCAAGGCATGTCTTCTTAGGCGTTGAATGTCGGACCTAGAAGCGTCGGGGAAGCGAATGGGTGCATCGGGTAGACGAATGGTGATATGACCGGAAGAAATCCGTAAATTTCCTGGCAACAAACCGGCAATGCCCAAGGCGCTGAGGGTTTTTCCTGAGCCTGACTCACCAACCAAGCCCAATCGCTCTCCTTCGTTTAACGTCAGGGATAATTGCTGTACAATGGTTTTTCCGTTTCCAATGTCAACTCCGTCAAATCGGAGTAATTCACTCATGTCGGCTGATGTTTTCGTCTTTAATTTCGTCTTCGAGTCCCATCATCCTCAGGAATACCCGCGCGGTTGTTACAACGTCCTTTTCGCAGTACGTGACAATTCTCGGTAAATCATTGTTGTTCCAGTATACACCAGCCACTTCGCTGCCGTCGATGTCGTCTTTCGGTGTCGGGATCTCAAATAAAGCGGCCAATAAACGCAAGGACGTGTAGTTTTTATAGTCACCAAACTTCCACAAATCCAAGGTGTCAAGGTGTAAAATCTCCCAAGGCTTTTTCCCTTGAATCTGTAAAATAGGAGGGATGGGCACCTTGTTAATCAGCATTCGGCGACAGATATACGGAAAGTCAAATTCTTTGCCATTGTGGCCGCATAAACGCTTGTATTGACTACTGAAATGGGTGGTCAACATATGTGAAAAATCGCGTAGCAACTTGCTTTCATCATCATCGGCAAACGATCTAACTCTAAAGTGCCATTCGCCATCTGCACGATGCATTATACCAACAGAAATACAAACAATTTTCCCATATTCGGCAAAGATACCGGCGCGTTGAAACCAAGCGTCTGCTGCTGTTTCATCTTCTGCTCGGGTGCGTTCAGACTTCTTGTCCCAAAGCCATTGCATCTCTTCGGTTAAGTCGTTGTATTCTTTTATGCAGGGCACCGTTTCAATATCGAGAAACAATATGTCTTGTAAGTTGATGTCATTCAGCATAGCAATTATTTTAAAAGCAAATGTACAGTTTTTTTCTTGTACTCGGCCTTAAATAGAACTTTGGTTTTGGCCTTGTTTTAATGCCGTTTGTGATTATTTTTGCAACTCAATTGCAATACAGAGCGCGTGAGGTTTAAATGGCTGGTATTCTTATTTTTGACGGTCACTGTTGCCCTGGGACAAACCCGAGATCGCTTCCGTTTGTACGGAACGGTTACTTATGACGACGTTCCCGTTTATGGGGCTAAGGTCTATTTGCATGAACTTCAGCGTGAAGTGCGTACAGACATTAATGGGTTTTACAACTTTCACAATGTAAAGCCGGGTGCTTATCACATCCACGTTATCAAACCTAGTTATATCACCAGGCGAATGGATGTTCGCGTAATTGATAACGACGAGCATGTAGACGTTATATTGGAACGTTCTTCTCTACGTATGCAAGAAGTTCTGGTGGAAACCAATCCCTTTCGTTCGGGCTCGGTAGAGCAGTCGCAAACGGTAGTGGTTGTAGACCGCGAAAATTTGGAGCGGAACAGCAGCGAAACCTTTGTCAACGCACTTGAGCGCATACCCGGCATCAGCAGCATCAATACCGGTGTAGGGATTGCCAAGCCGGTGATTAGAGGGATGAGTTTTAACCGCATAATGGTCAATGACCGCGGCATCAAACAAGAAGGGCAGCAGTGGGGCGCTGATCACGGTTTAGAGATTGATCCATTTGATGTAGATCGCGTTGAAATTGTCAAAGGACCAGCTTCCTTGATTTACGGTTCGGATGCCATGGGGGGCGTCATCAATATTCAACCCGGCCCCATTCCTTCGTCGGGTGTGCACCGTGGTCACTACATTGGCGGCTATCGCAGCAACAACCATTTGCAGGCCCATAGCGCTATAGTTGAGGGCAGTGAGGGCAAGTGGTTTTATAAAGCCCGCTTCACCACACAAGATTATGGCAATTACCGCGTGCCGGCCAACGACTTTGTTTACGCCGGTTTTCGCTTGCCGATTTACAACAATATGCTTACAAACACGGCCGGTAGAGAACGACATGCATCAACGACTCTGGGCATGCGTGACACTTGGGGATTTAGTAAAATTACGGTCAGTCGGTTCTATCAGGAAGTGGGGCTTTTTCCCGGCGCTATTGGTATTCCTACATCGTACGCTCTGCAGCACAAAGGAGAATACCGCAACATTGATTTGCCCTACCAAGAGAATGAACACCTCAAAGTCATTTCCAATACCAATGTTCGTCTTGGAGCGCATTGGTTAGAGCTCGATATGGGTTATCAGCGCAACCATCGTATCGAGCACAGTCACCCACATGCACACGGACAAGCCCCTAGGCCGGAAGGGTTTACCGCTATGGATCTCGATTTGCATACAGTGACATCCAATGCGCGCTTTCACCACATCATCAACGGAAAGTACAAGGCCATCTACGGGGTACAGTTACAGTATATGACCCACGATTATGAAGGATTTGAATTTTTAATACCTTCCTATCAATCACTCCTGGCCGGTGTGTTTTCTTTCCACGAATACCGCTGGAAAGAGAATCTAATTGTCAATGCCGGCATTCGATACGACGGCGCACTTCACGACATAAACAGGCATCTTCAACCCGAGTTTAATCGCTTTGGAGAACCTACCGGTACCTTTGATGAACGCAATCCGTACACATACAGAACTTTTGGAAATACCAGTGGCTCATTGGGACTGTCATGGGTGGTTGACGATGTATTTAACGTAAAACTCAATCTGGGATCAAGTTATCGCATTCCTACAGCCGTAGAGCTGAGTATCAACGGTGTCCATCACGGTAACTTCAGACATGAATTGGGTAATGCCGATTTACTGGGAGAGCGTGGATATCAAGCCGACCTCAACCTCAGTTTAAAAAAGAAGCGGTTTTTTGCTTCGGTTACTCCATTTGTCAGCTTATACGACCGCTACATTTACTTAGCGCCAACCGGAACCTTCTCAACTCTACCAGGGTCGGGGACTTTATGGGAGTACCGACAAAACAATGCGTTTTTTACGGGGATAGAAAGTATGTTAAACGTAGAAGTCGTCCGTGGATTAGAAGCAGCGGTAGGGGTTGAGTACGTGTACAATCAAAATTTAGATAGTCGCCTGCCACTTCCGCTCACGCCTCCAATGTCCGTTTTGTCTTCATTGGAATATCAAAAAGAACTGGATAAAAAGTGGATCAAAAGTTGGTACGCTTCGGTGGATGTCCGCTGGGCAGCCGATCAAAATCGAACCGACAGAAATGAGCGCGCAACAGAAGGGTATGTGTTAGTGGGGGCCTCATTGGGCGCGGAATTTATGTTGGGCAAACAACCCATCATTTTGCGATTGAGAGGGCACAATCTAACCGATGCCTTTTACCTCAATCACCTCAGCAGATATCGATTATTGAATTTGCCGGAGCAGGGGAGAAACATCAGTGTGCAATTGAAGGTGCCGTTTGTGATTAAAAAATAATCATTTCCCCCGTCCTTGAAATACGATTAACACCGTATAAAATAAGATCTTCACATCATTCAAAAGATTCATATTTTCGAGGTAAATCAAATCGTATTGTAAGCGTTCAATCATTTCCTCAATGCTTTCGGCGTAACCGTATTTGACCATGCCCCAAGAAGTGATGCCAGGTTTTATGCGGTACAACTGACGATAATACGGTGCTTGTTTGATGATTTGCTCGGCGTAGAAAGCGCGTTCCGGACGAGGGCCTACCACCGACATATCCCCGATAAGTACATTCCAAAATTGTGGCAGTTCATCAAGGCGATATTTGCGCATGATTTTACCCCAGCGCGTTATACGTGGATCGTCGTCACTACTTAATTGGGGGCCGTTTTTTTCGGCATCGGCGTACATGGAACGAAACTTAAATATCTTAAAAGTATTTCCGTGCAAACCAATGCGTTCTTGTGTAAAGAAAATAGAGCCTGGAGAAGACAAACGAACCATGATGGATACAAAAATCAATAGCGGAGAGATTAGAATCAACGCCAACAGTGAAAACGCTATATCGGCAATGCGCTTAATGATTTTTTGTCCGTAAGGCATTGGGTCGGTAGGAATCTCCACGAGTGGTTCACTGATGGACTCCATTTTTACTTTACCGGATAAAATGTCGTAGGTATCGGGAATCAGCTTGATGTAGACGGGTAATAAGTCGAGCTGTGACAATATGGTTTGTAGCAAATGATGTTCATTGGATTCAACCGCAATGACGACTTCTTCAATCTGATATTCCTTAACAATGTCCTCCAAACTGGTGTAATTACCAAGAAAGGGCAGCTGTTTTTCAATGAGAAATTTTACGTTGTTGTGAACGGAAACAAATCCGACAAAGTAGTTCCCATTAATCCGTCTTTTGGCTTGTAGTCGCTCGTATAGTTTTACTGCATTTTGATTACTTCCAATAATAATGGAGGGAAAACCAATTTCTCTTCGTTGGATGCGGTTACTGGTTTGGGTAGAAAGTAAAAACCTAAACAATCCCGCTAAAATGAATTGAGCGCCGAAATAAATGAAGAAAATATGGTAGTACGTTTTGTAGTGGATGACATAGTCATCGAGTAGAAACGCAAAAAAAATGGCGATAGAGCCGAGTAGAGTTATGTTAAAAGTCAATATAATCTCCTTCAAGCGCGAACGACGGTAAATGTCTTTGTATAAGCCTACTAAAAGATAGAGGAACACCCACAGTAAGGGCAGTGCTACTATTGCATAAAAATATGTGCGATCAAAAGATAAAACCCTTTCAGAGGCAAAGTAGTGCGGCTCAATAAACCATTTGCGGTAAATATAAAGGGCAGTGTATGCAGCAATGGAGGCGATAACATCAGCCCCAATGTATTTGGCAACCTGTGTGTTTTCCGGTAGTTTTTGTTTACTTTTAAGATTGATGGGCATTAGTAAACAATTTTGATGTTGTCAAAGTACATGTCAATCTCTTTCCCTTCATCTTCCGCTGTTCGAATGGCACCAATAAACACTTTATGCCATGTTGCACCAAAGGCAGCCGTTACATCATCGGTATAATAGACATATATTTTTCGCCATTCGCCATTGGTTGGGAAAGCCCTCACAATGGGTGCTTGTTCGAGTCCTCTACCAGGAATATTGCTAAACACACCAATGGTAAACATATGGTTGGTTTTATAGTGCATTTCAAGGTATATCGGGCCACTGCCTTGTGGTAAGATAAAGTTTTGTACCGATTCCATCTCAAACAAATTCTCTCCTTCTCTCATGCGAACATACCCTGAGGCATTGTTGGGTTCTCCGGGAACTTGACTATCAAAAACATCGTCGGGATGGGAGTTTCTGGTAATGCGTCTTAAAGGTGTATCGCTGAGGTTCGTATTTTGAAATCTAAGTCCCACTTGCTCAAAATCTTCAATGGGGTCAACATTTGCAAAACTAAGATAGTTAACCTTTAATATGGAGTCGTCATCTTCATTGAGATAGTAATCGCGCTTATCATTTCTAATAACGATGTCTTCTCTATGTGTTTGAAAAAATGGATACTGTATTCTCAGTGCATTGAGTCCGTTTTGGGTAACGCCCGCCACCACGGTAAACTCTACGGGACCTTCGCGATCTACCGTAAAATTAATTTCTGCGGGCAGCTCATATGTTCCAATGGGGCGTTCGCCAATGGTTATCCAAACGGTATTGATGTTTTGTGCGGCCGTTCCTTGATCACTGAAGTCGGTTGTCATTTCAATTTTTGGTATATGCAACACATACCTTTCCGGAGCTCTTAGGTTGTCTTTATTACAACCAAAAAGCAATAGCAAAGAAAAACAGCCGATGTAACCTAAATATCTCAAAGCAGTGAAGCGTGTTGGATTTGGGATAAAATGTCTTCCGCTACTCGAAGTGCATTACTTCCGTCTTCTAGAGTAACGACGGTAGAGGTGTTTTTATTGATGGCGTGCACCAAACTTTGTAATTCGTCTCGAATGGCATTAGATTCCGCTATGACGGGGTTTTCAAAAAAGATTCTCTTCTTTTCACCTTTTCCTGTGTCCAAAAGCAGTGCCATATCGTCCACCGGCGTGGTGTCATCTATATGCTCGATGCGAATGATTTCGGTTTTCTTTTTAAGAAAGTCGACAGTGATGTAGGCATCTCTTTGAAAAATCCGCGTTTTACGCATGTTTTTCATGGATATTCTACTGGCGGTCAGATTGGCCACACAGCCGTTGTCAAATTCAATTCTCGCGTTGGTAATATCGGGCGTATCGCTGATGACGGATACACCACTGGCACTGATTTTCTTAACGGGTGACTTGACCAAATGTAAAACAATGTCAATGTCGTGAATCATTAAATCCAAAACAACCGGAACATCGGTGCCTCGAGGATTAAACTCAGCCAAGCGGTGGGTTTCAATAAAAAGCGGACTATTTATGAATGACTGCGCTTGAACGAATGCCGGATTAAAGCGTTCCACGTGACCGACATGAGCTTTTATTTTAGCTTCCTCAGCGAGCTTAATAAGCTTTCTTGCCTGTTCTGAGGTTTCGGTAATGGGTTTTTCTATGAAAACATGCTTTCCGGCACGTATACACTTAACGGCAACTTCGTAGTGAGAAAGGGTTGGGGTAACGATATCAACTACATCCACGTGCTTAATAAGCTCTTCCAATGACGAAAAGGCTTTAACATCGTGGAGTTCTGAAACGGCTTTTGTGGTTGCTTGATCGGTATCAAAGATGCCTTCAAGTTTTACACCTTGCACCAATTCAATACACTTGGCGTGTATTTTTCCTAGGTGCCCGGCACCTACCAAACCTATTTTTAGCATTGTCTTTGAGACATTAAAACATTTACGTTAACAAATCACGTGCAAAAGTAGTGCTTAATATTCGCTTAACACAAAAGAGGTTTACACGGTCTAATGTTAATTTCTTGACATAAAAATTCTGACAAGAGAGGCTTTGTTTGGTCTATTTTTGCAAAGTGAACGATACAGCCAAACATAAGGGAAGACGTCTGCAATTGGTAGAATTGCTACGCACCAAAGGAATAAAGGATGAGCAGGTGCTTCGAGCCATCAGCAACATTCCTCGTCATCTTTTTCTCGACTCGTCCTTTGAAGATTTTGCTTATCAAGATACGGCGTTTCCCATTGCAGCTGATCAAACGATCAGTCAGCCTTATACCGTTGCTTTTCAAACAGAACAATTGAAAATTAAGTCGGGCGAACGCGTATTGGAAATAGGCACCGGATCCGGCTATCAGTGTGCTGTTTTGTGCGAAATGGGCGCTAAGGTATTTAGTATCGAACGCCAGCACGAACTCTTCCTTTTTGCCAAGGGCATTTTAAAAAAACTGGGGTATTCCTATACCGGAAAATTTGGCGATGGATACCAAGGCATGCCTACGTATGCGCCCTTTGATAAAATCATTGTAACAGCCGGTGCCAAAGAAGTTCCTACAGCGCTTTTGCGTCAATTGGTGATAGGTGGGCGTATGATTATTCCGGTAGGGGTAGGCACCCAAAAAATGCTGCTTATCGATAAAAAAGGGGAGAAAGATTACACCATTAAAAAAATGGGGGATTTTAGGTTTGTGCCTA
>PXCF01000036.1 GCA_003566715.1 Cryomorphaceae bacterium
ATGAGTATTTTCGTACTATTTGATACCTTTACCATATGAAATGCAGACTTCATATTCTCGCTCTACTTCTGCCAATAAGCATTTTTGCCCAATGGATTCAAGTGCCTTCACCGATACTACAAGATTACACCAACCTTTACTTCATCAATGATTCTGTAGGTTTTGCAGGGGATAACAATTCCAGCATCGTTACCTATGACGGTGGTAGAAGTTGGAGTGTTAATCCCGGGTTTACAGATTTAATTAAGGCCTGTTATGTGGATTCCCTGAATGGATTTGGCATAACCGAAACCAACTTTTATCAAACCTCAGACGGTGGCGCCAATTGGACAAACATTTCCGATTCATTAGAGATCACTCGTTATTCTTTGCTTGAATGCGTGAACGGGAAAGTGTTTGTGGTGGGAAATAAAAATGTTCGCGGCGATGGTTACTGGTATGTTTCTGATGATATTGGTGCTTCATGGGAATTGCGCCATCAACAAGATTCAACCATGTATTTCCAGGGGCGTTTTTTAGATGACCAAAACATTTTTGGTTTTGCAGCCTCTCGCGTATTAAATGATCCTTCAGAAATCATGTTCCATTATGTAAAAACAATAGATGGTGGAAACACTTGGCAAAGCATAGACTCCCCCCCGGACTTTACTTCGGGAGAGCCATTTAATTATATATCTTGCCCTGACTTAGACACGTGTTTTACAGCATCTTCAGTTTCTGGTTTTCAAATACAGTGGTATAGATACACCGTTAGTCATTTGGACTTCTCTTCCGGTAACCAAGACACCTTATTTCATCAACCTGAAAGATTTGCAAATTTCTTAGAAGGTTATGATCAGTCACTTTTTATAGGAGCCAGACATCTAATGACCTCAACTGATCGTGGACAAAATTGGCGTGAAGAAGATTTAAGTTTTTTACCAGGAACAGGAAGTCCGGTTTTATTTGCTTGTCATTTCTTTAATGACAGTACAGCAATCATTACTGGAGGAGGTGGCCTCATCATCCGCACCGACAATTTTGGTTTAGGATTAAAAGAAGCAAGTCTGCCGCAGCCCGGTTTTTCGGTGTACCCCAACCCTACTTCCAATGGTTTTCAAGACATTGCCTTAACGGGCTTAACACCTCAATCCAACTGTCAGATTATACTCTTTGACCTACATGGCAAGCAGGTTCAGCAGGTATATTCCGGTCGTGTAGAAAACAGTGAACTTCAGCTCCGTGTGGATTTGAGTGATTTGGCTGCGGGGAACTATGTGTATCGGGTGCAAACGGAAATGGGGGTGGTTCAGAAGAAGGTGGTGGTGTATTGATGCTTAAAGAGTCAGCCCATTACGCATCCGGCATGGTATTATGGATGACGAGTGCATGCGGCAGCGTTATCAACGACAGCAAGACAAACAAAAACGCCGGGGTTAATTCAAAAAAATAGGCCAACAGAGCAAGTAAGGCCGCGGCAAAAAACGTATAGACCAACATGGTCAGCCAAAACACCACGCTATTGGCAGTATCGCTGCGCTCGTAAACTTCCTTTTGTTGGAAGAGCGAAGGGAGCGCGTGCCAAACGACGAACGCCATGAGAAAACCCTCCAACAGTGGTGTAAACCAAAACCACAGAATCAATAAGCCCCATTGCAGAAGAAGGAAAACAAAAGCCTTCCCTTGCTCCGTTTTAAACACATGCACAAGGTGCACCATCAGCAGTAAACCGCTAAGCGCATAAAAAGTGGTCTGCACATTCGCAATGGAAGGCATGGACATCATATCGGCAAAAATGGCAAAGGCCTCATCCATATGAATGGTCACAGGGATAAGAATAAAAAGCAGTCCCCACAACAGCGGCTTGAGATGATACCATTGTTTGCTTTCAAAAACGGTTTCCCCAAAGTGAAGCACACTGATGGCCATAAACAGCAGAAGCGCCAGCACCGACCACCCATACCACAGCAAGGCATAGAGCAAAATGACAGATATATATACGGCGAGAAAAACAGTTAGCTTATTAAAGCGTGTATGCTGCCGGTGAAGCACATCAACTGCTCCGTGAGGAATACCTACCAATATGAGTGCTGTTGCCGAAATGAAGAATAGAATTTTGTCGTCAATGAAGATTAGCAACAGCAGCATGGCCAACTGAAACAACAAAAGCATTAAAAACAAAGGCCTATGTAATAAACTCATAACAGGTCGCGTAAGGCGGCTTTTAAAAAAATACTTTTGGGCAGAACTTTAAAAATACGCCATTCCTCCAAAAAGTTGGTTTGCTCATCGAGGAATTTTAACACCAGCGCATGAGGAACACGTTCAAATAGTCTGCTGAAAATATCTTTTCCACTGACGGGAAAGCGCTTTAAAATATCCAACAACAATCGGTCGTAAAAGCGGAAGCGCCAATTGCGATACGTGGTGGGTATGGCTTTACCATTGACCAAAGCATATGCAATGTTTTCGGCATGTGCTTTTGCTCGTAAAAACGTGTATCCCGTTGAGGGTTTAGTGGCACCACCCACCGTTCCAATCGGAATGACGCGCAAATCTCTATGGTGATGTTTTCTCTTCGCGTCCAAGTCGGGCGTCATAGGAATACTACCCGATTCTTTATCAAGAATGGTATAATGGATACCCTGTAAATATTGATCGCGCAGGGCCATGGCTTCTTGCTCCGATATGGGGGCATCGGCAAAACGCGTTACCTCCACCAAGGCTTGCGTCTTACTCAAAGGCAACACGTACACGAATTGCGTGTAGGACTGCTGCGGGATGGAAAAATCCATCATGCGGATTTCTTGTTCGTCAAAAAGTGGCTCTGCAAACTCGAGATACAACCCGTAAAACGACTGACAAAAAGTGCTCGATAACTTTATCGGCTCAACGGGAACAGAGGTCATCACATAATCCGCCGTATAGGTCGACTTATTGGTTTGCACATAAACCACATCGCCTCTTTGCTCGCAATGAAGTACCTCTTCGTGAATGATGGTATGTTTATTTAAGGTCTTTTCATAGAAATCTGAAGATCTAATCATTTGATACGTGTAGGGATACAGCGAATACCTTTTGTCGTTATGTCGGTTGTGCATCCAATTTCTTGTGGTGTAGCCGCCAAGGTTGTTCTCCTTTTCCCAAAAACACCACGTTCGGTCATTGACTTTTTGATTATCTTTTTCAATGTAAGCGATTTTATTGAGCAAATCAGGCCTCTTATTAACGAGTGCCTCACCCAACCACCTTCCAGCAGCTCCTCCTCCTAATATAAGTATGTGATGGTGCATCGTCAATGTGATAAAATTATCAATTAATTATAACCCGTTTCACACTTGCAGAGTTCAAAAAGCACAAAAAAAATGTTTTTGTTGATTTTTTTTTCTCAAACAGTGAACAAATAACATAAAGCCATGTTAATGAACAATAACTTAAAATTAATTCATCATGAACAGTTTAATCTTGAATTTGGTAGAAATACCAAAAGACGATCCGGTAGCATTTACCTTTTTCACTGGCTACATGGCCATGTTTGCAGCATCTGTGTTCTTCTTCTTTGAAAGAGGTAGAGTAAGTGACAAGTGGAAAACATCGTTGCTTGTTTCCGGACTCATTACAGGTATTGCCGCCGTGCATTATTACTACATGCGCGATTACTACGCGGCCACCGGAGAAAACCCAACGGCACTTCGTTACATCGATTGGACGTTAACAGTTCCTCTGATGTGTGTGGAATTCTATCTACTCACGAAAGCCGCCGGTGCCAAGCTCAGCTTGCTTTGGAAATTAATTTTAGCCTCTGTGCTAATGTTGGTTGCCGGGTACATCGGTGAGGCATTTAATCCAGAAGGTGGCTCTACATCACACAGTGTTTTGTGGGGTGTAATTTCTACCATTGGTTACATTTACATTCTCTATGCCGCTTGGGCTGGTGAAGTAAAGCAATTGGCCGACAAATCCAATAACCCTGAAGTCATCAAAGGTGTGCGCATCTTGGCTTGGTTTGTATTGGTAGGTTGGGCCATCTATCCCATCGGATACATGTGTATGCCGGGTGGATGGTTAAACGTAGGTCTTGGCTGGGAGTCAACCAACGTAGACTTATTCTACAACATCGCTGATGCGGTCAACAAAATCGGGTTTGGTTTGGTAATCTACAGTGTAGCGATTACGTCAACCAAGCAAAAGGAAGTGACTGCTTAGTATACATTTGACATAAAAAAAGGCAGGTAGATAATCTACCTGCCTTTTTTTTTGCAAAATCTCATCATTTTGTGACAAAAGCTTAATCTCAAACAACCAATGATTGATCGATTTATATAAAAATTTGGTATAACTTCTATTTTCTGTACGGGTCAGTAAAAGGGGAAGCGTTAGGGGAAGCGCAAGGCTTACCCCTACTACCCCTATAGGGTTTCCATAACAAAATCTATCAATCGATGCACATCGTCGGGATGGATACCATCGCTTTGGGGAAGGTGCTTTTTACCCAATCGAACAATTACCACGTCCTTTTCGGGAATAGGAATGATGAATTGTCCCCATACACCGCGAAAATAGCCCACTTCGATGTTGTCGCGCTTGCTGATCCAAAATGACCAGCCGTATTCCGGACTAATAAAGGGACTGCGGGCCTTGACAATGAAGGTACTGTCAACCAACTGTTGATCACCAACGCGACCGTAGTTTTTCACCATCATCCCCAAACGCGCAAAATCGCGAGCGCGGGCGTTTAGACAGCAATAAGCCAACTCCATACCATCCTTAGCATCCAAATGCCACGACGCATCCGCTTCGGTTCCTAATGGTTTCCACAAGACTTCGGAAGCATAAGCGCTCAATGACTTTCCGGTAACCCGCATCAATACCATGGCCAGCAACTGTGTGGTACCGCTGCGGTACTCAAACGCTTTTCCCGGAACGCGGTGAATAGGCTCACCCAGCACCAAGGCTTCAATATCATTTCCATAATACGCCTTCGCCATGGTGGAAAACGGATTTTTATAGTGCTCTTCCCATTTAAAACCGGCCGTCATGGTACTTAAATGACGCAATTTCACTTCTTGCGAAAACTCCCCGTGTAGTTCGGGCAAATAATCAACCACCTTGTCTTCCCAATCTATGCGTCCATCTTGATATGCAATCTGTGCCAATAGCGTGACCACGGTTTTGGCCATGGAAAAAGAGTTAGATGTGAATGACTCATCACTGAGCGGGTACTTTTCGTATAAAATAGAGTCATTTTTTAGAATCAAAAACGCCGAGGCTTCGGTCTCTTCCAACATCAATAAAATGTCGTTGGAAGGAGAAAAAACACCAAACTCCTCGTGGCGGTGCAACGGAAACACGTCACTTGATGTCGATACAGTTCGTTGGTCAAAAAACTGTTTGTCGTCAAATGTCGCCGACACCTCTCCCCTGAGATATGTGGCTCTAATACCTTTGAAAAGATAGGCGTGGCCGGTCATGTAAATTAGCATGACCAACAATAGTAAAAAGGCGAGAAAGCCTCCAAAAATTTTTATGAGCAGACGCATAGTATGGCGGTGTTATTCCGTGTACAGAAGCTACACAAGATGATTAAATTCTCGTGTAAAAATAAGTGCCATAAGTCAAAACAAAAAGCAATCCCCACACTTTTACAACACCCTCACCAAGGTTATGTCAAAAATCAATATGGAATTGGGGGGAATGCGGCCAGCGCGATTGGCACCATAACCGAGTTTAGGAGGAATAAATAATTTTCCGCTTTGCCCTTGACGAAAAAACAGCAACCCCTCCTGCCAGCCTTCAATCACACTGGCCATATTGAGCATCAAACCTTCGGGGGTGTTATAACTGTCGAACTCGGTTCCGTCAAGCAAATAGCCTCTGTACATCACCCGTACGTTGCTCGTAGGGGAAGGTTTTCTTCCGTCGCCACTTCCTTCATCGGTGATCATGTAAAACAATCCGCTCTCGTTTTCAATGGCATCGTATCCATTGTCTTTGATGTATTCACGAATCTCATCGACAAACTCTTCGTGGGTCATTTTGCTGCTACACGCGGCGGCAAACAAAACGACTACCAACAGCAGCAACTTAGACATATTAAGTGTATTCATATACGACTATTTATATTTGACCATGAGACAGATCGCAATCAATCTTTGAGCAAGACTTCTATCTCTTCCTTTTTTTCCATGGCTGCTTTGTAACCAATCTCGAATAGTTCTTCGCCTTTGTTGAAATCAAACAAGCCATAGGAAAATGCTCCAGTAACGTCGATTTGCACATCGCATTTCTCGAAACGTTTTTTGGTGGGATACCATAGCGACAGTTCAAAAATGCGCTCGGCAACATTTTTCATCTTGTTGGGCATATTCCCACTTTCTCCGTGCACGTTGATGTTTACCCCAATGATTTTTAACCCTTTTTCTTCCAGCGGCTCGATGGGCATATTGTTAAGCACGCCGCCATCCACATAAAGTTTATCGTCTTTTTCTACCGGTTCAAATAAAATAGGAATGGATGCCGAAGCCACCACGGCATCGATGACACTTCCTTCCGAAATCATTTCAGCCCTTCCTGAACGCAATTCGGACACGCAGGCCACAAAAGGGATTTTTAATTCTGAAAAATCGTCGTCATGACAAGTGTCTTCAAATATTTTTCGCAAATAAGTCATTTCCGAGAAGCCACTTTTGCCGATGGCCAACTTAAATACGTCAAACATGGACTTAGTACGCACTTTTTTCAATATATCTTTTGGAGGTATTCCCAGAGCGTATAATGATCCCGCAATAGCTCCGGCACTGGTACCGGTAATCATTTTGGGTTCTACCCCAAGCTCATCCAGCGCCTGAAGAACGCCGAGGTGCGCCAGCCCTCTGGCACCACCTCCGCTCAAACAAAGTCCTATGTCTGCCATTTCTTAAAAGTTTAAAACCGAAGCTATACGCTTGGCAACCTTATCGGCGTTGGGAATCATGGTTTCTTCCAATACAGAATTGAGCGGAATCGCAGGGAGTGTCTCGCTGCCAATGACGCCTACGGGCGCATCCAGGTAAGCAAAACACTGTTCTTGAATGTTACCCGCCAATGCTTGAGCAAAGCTATTAGGCACCGCTTCTTCGGTGACCACAAGACATCTCCCAATGGCTTTGACGCGCTCAAAAACCAAATCTTCGTCGATGGGCACCAGGGTGCGTAAATCTACAATCTCTACGGTTCCTGGAAATTGCTCGGCGGCGGCCTTACTCCAGTAAACACCCATGCCGTAGGTGACGACCACCATGGCTTTTCCGTTGTCAATTTCACTTTGATCGGCCTCAAGCGCGATCCGTCCTTTGCCAAACGGAATCACATAATCCTCGTCCGGCTCAATGGTTCGCGCCTGCTCTGTGCCTTTGATTTTACTCCAATACAAGCCTTTGTGCTCGAGCATAACCACCGGGTTAGGGTCGTAATAGGCCGACTTCATCAATCCTTTAAGGTCGGCACCTGTAGAAGGATAAGCCACTTTGATACCGCGAATATTGGTCACAATACTTTCTACCGAAGATGAGTGGTATGGTCCACCGGAACCGTAGGCGCCAATGGGCACGCGAATAACTGCACTGGCCGGCCATTTGCCGTTGCTGAGAAAATAGGAGCGACTCAGTTCGGTAAAGAGCTGATTGAGTCCCGGCCATATGTAATCGGCAAACTGCACCTCTACGATGGGGCGCAATCCTGTAGCGGCCATACCGACCGTACTTCCGATGATGAATGCTTCTTGAATGGGGGTATTGAATACGCGGTCGTCGCCAAATTGATCGCCCAGTGTAGCCGCTTCTCGAAACACCCCTCCCAGTCTCTTACCCACATCTTGTCCATACAGCAACGACTCCGGGTGCTTACTCAAGATTTCGCGAATGGCAAATAAGGCACTGTCTACCATCACGGTCTTTTCGCGCCCCTCCGGCTCTCGCACCCCCGTCTCTTCGGCAATGGGCGTTGGCGCGTAGGCGTGTTCAAACAAATCTTCTGGTCTGGGATCTTCGGCATCTAGCGCCTCTTTATAATCGTCTTCTACACGCTTGCGACTACTGCTTTTTATGGCGTCGAGTTCGGCCTTTGAAAAACCGTTGTCGAGCAGGTAGGCTTCTAATTTAGGCAGTGGATCTCGCTTGGCATGTTCATCTAAATCATCGCGATAAAACTCGCGGCGAACCCCGGAAGTGTGATGCCCCAAAAGCGGCACTTTGGCATGCACCAATACCGGGCGACGCTCGGTGCGAATGATATAAATGGCCTTTTGCAAGGTATTCCAGCTCTCTTCAAAATTGGCCCCGTCGATGGAGAAGACCTCCAAGCCTTTAAACCCGGCGGCAAACTCAGCGGCATTTTGCGCGCGTGTTTCCTCGGCGTTGGCAGAAATATCCCATTCGTTGTCTTGCACGAGGTAAAGAATGGGCAGTTTCTTCAACACCGCCATTTGCAAGGCCTCACTCACCTCCCCTTCGGTCATAGCCGCATCGCCGATAGAGCAAACGGCTATGGGTTTTTCCCCATCTTCAAAATCATCCATCCCAAACTTCTCGCGATACTGTAGCCCCATTGCGGCTCCGGTAATGGGAATGGCCTGCATACCGGTGGCTGAGCTTTGGTGCGGAATCTTGGGCATATCCTCCCGGTTCAAGCTGGGGTGTGAATAGTAGGTTCTACCTCCCGAAAATGGATCGTCGCGCTTGGCCAAAAGCTGAAGCATCAGCTCATAGGGGCGCATGCCAATACCGAGAAGAATGCTGTCATCGCGATAATAGGCCGAAAGATAATCTTGCGGCTTAAGTTGCAGTCCCAAAGCCAATTGCACGGCTTCGTGACCATTCGAACACGCGTGCACGTATTTGGCGGTTACGGTTTTATTTTCTTCGTATAAATCACTCATGGCACGTGCCGTGGTCATCAACCCGTACACGCGTTCCAATAATTCTTTGGTTGGCTTACTCATGAAAAATCGTTTCGGTTTCTATGATTGAAAAATGCCGTGGTTTCAATCAAAAATATGGTTGCAAATATCGGTTATAAAAACGGTTTAGATGGTGTTGATTGTCCTTTAGCAAGCGGTTCATCATTTTAACACTCGACCTTTAAAAACCCGTTAACTTTACACGCTAAAACACCCTACAGACCGTTATATTTGTACGATAATCTCAGATGCCCACATTTATGCGTACTGCACTTTTCGTGTTGTTGATTGCTTTATTTGCTCCCAAGGTCAACGCACAACTTACCGAAGCGCAACGACAAGCAGATCAGCACTTTCGCACCGCCTTCACTGCTTTTGAACAAAAAACCTACGCCAATGCTCGCGAAGGGTTTGAACGCGCACTTGCCACGGAAGCGCTTCCTTTGGAACGTCGCATGGAAGCGCTTTACTACCGAGCCATCTCGGCTTTGGAACTTTTTCACGCAGATGCTGAAAGTCTCATGCAGTCGTTCATCGAAGAGTTCCCTACCTCGTCGTTTGTCAATCAGGCAAGGTTGTACCTGGGGCAATTCTTTTTCAAGAACCGCAACTACCGTAAGAGTCAGACATACCTTAGCAGTGTAAATGCGCGCTTCATTGAACGTGAGAACAGGCAAGAGCTAAGATTTCAATTGGGGTACTCGTATTTTGCCAGTGAAGATTACGACGAGGCGCGGTCGATTTTTTCTACGCTAAAAAATGAGGACGGCCCGTTTGCAGCATCGGCCAGATACTACTTTGCGCACATTTTATACGCCAATGAAGAATACCCGGAAGCACTGGTCAACTTTGAAGCGTTGCAAAATGATCCGGCTTTTGGCAAGATGGTGCCCTTTTACCTCGCACACGTTTACTATCAAATGAAAGAGTTTGACAGTTTGTTTGTGCACGGGGAAGCCATTCTCAGCAACGAAGAGGCCCCTCGTCGGGTAGAGATTGCCAAATTGATGGGTGACGCACACTACCGTTTGGAGAAGTACGAAAAAGCCATTACCTACTTTGAATTATTCCGTGAAGAAGGCGGGCGCCCTACACGCAATGACCACTACGAATTGGGCTTTAGTTTTTACAAAACCGGCGATTTTGAGCGCGCCATCGAACACTTCAATAAGGTATCGATGAACAAAGATGCCTTGGCACAGATGACCTACTACCACTTGGGGGATTGTTATTTGCGCCGGGGAGACAAGCAGTCGGCTCTTACCGCCTTTGCCGCGGCCATGGACATCGACAAAAACCCGGAAATTGCCGAGGACGCCGCGTTTCAGTTTGTCAAGCTCAATTACGAATTGGGAGGCGTATTCCGCGATGTCGTCACTGCTTTGAATGAGTTTCAACGCAAATACCCCAACAGTGAACACAGCAGAAAAATCAATACCCTTCTGGCCGACGCCCATTTGCGCTCCAAAAATTACAGTCGGGCCGCTGAAGCGCTCAAACGCGCGGGACTTCGCACCATTGAGCAGCAAAGCATTTACCAAAAGGTTACTTATTTTCAAGGCATTGAAGCATTTCAACAAGAACGATACAAGTCTGCTGTGGTTCACTTTGCGGAATCAAGAAAACACCCCATTGACCAAAAGTATCTGGCACTCAGCCTGTACTGGGCTGCCGAAAGCTTTTTTCAGTTGATGGAATACGACGCTGCTGTTGGCACTTATTTAGAATTCCAACAATCACCACAGGCATACTCTACCAGTGAATTTGTACTTTCCAACTACGGATTGGGATACGCCCACTACATGGCAGGAAACCTACCCGAGGCCGCTAACGCGTTCAGAC
>PXCF01000052.1 GCA_003566715.1 Cryomorphaceae bacterium
ACGCCAGCAACCAAAAGAGTTGAACGGGTGTTCCCCACTGCCACCGCGGTGCGCGAACCGGCAGGTCTAAAAGCATGCGCTCTTGTGCCACCAACGGACGGGTATTGCCTTGCTCATCCAGCAAGACGGCTCTGTCAAAGGCCAACTTCATTTCCTCGGGTAAAAACATGCGGTGAAACGGCGTCACCTTTTTATCGGTGGGAAGTCCTAAAGCCAGGTCGATACCGAAATCACCCCAAGGCACGTTGAAGGTGTATGCCTCGATGTAGTCGCGGAAACTCATGTCGTTTTCCGGCGCCAGTTCTAAGCGGTAGTCCAGCGACTCCCCCAATACCTTTTTGAGCATATCGCGAATACGGGTACTGCAATTGTCGTAGAAAAAATCGTATAAATACGCCCTGTTTTCGGGAAGTCGGTTTTCTATTAGGGCGTCAAAAAGCGCTTGTTTTTGCGCCATCGTCAAGTCCAAACCCTGCTCCAACACATAGCGCTCTTCGTACACGTAGCCCCGCATAAAGCTGTTGATGCCGGATACACTGAGGATGTAGTTCAACTTACCCCGGGCAAAATTGAGATAAAAATTGGGCGCGTCGAAGTCGAAGGTGCCGTAATTAAACACGATGTCTATCCCCTCTTGTTCGTCGATTATCCGCAGCGCGCTGTGACCAAACACGCTGTACAAATCATCGCCGGCGCCACAGGTGAGCAGTGATATCTTCGACTGTTCACTCAGCGTCGATGCCACTAAGAATGGGGTCGATAATATCAGGAAAAACAAAAACAGGCTTATTCTATTCATAACGCAGTGCTTCTACAGGGTCTAATTTTGATGCTCTGGCCGCCGGATAATACCCAGAAATCAGTGCGGTAATAAAACAAAGCGACAGTCCCAAAAGCACCCAAGCCCAAGGCATGATGAAGGCATTGCCGATTTGAAACGAAACAATATTTCCGATGCCAATACCGAGTATAACGCCAATAATTCCTCCGGTGAGTCCGAGCACAATGGCTTCGGTGAGAAATTGCATCCGGATGACGAAGGGAGACGCGCCCAGTGCTTTGCGGGTACCTATTTCGCGGGTGCGCTCGGTTACGCTCACCAGCATGATGTTCATCAAGGCCACAGCGGCGCCAAGTAGCGTAATCAACCCGATGCCGGTGGCGGCAATACTCACATAGCTCAACTGTTCAATCAGTGAGGTCGAGAGGTTATCGCTGCGTGTTACGGAGAAGTTGTTGTCTTCACTGGGACGAAGTTTACGAACCGCACGCATTACGCCCGTTGCCTCCATGACGGAAAGCTCCATGGCTTCCGGCGTAGCGGCGCGCACATTAATGGCGTGTGTTCTGGCTGTTTGCTTAGGAAACACCACTGGTCCGGCGCGCAGAGGAATCATCAAGGAACGATCGCCGCTAAAGCCAAAACTACTGCCCCGGCTCTCCAAAACGCCGATGACCTGAAACGTCTTTTGGCGCAGAACCACGTAATTGCCCAGAGCGTTTCCGTCCGGGAAAAGTTTTTCAGCCACATCGCTGCCAATGATACACACGGCCGAGCCGCGCTTGCGTTCCGTCTCCGTGATGTTTCGTCCCTCGACCAATTCGTATCCGTTGCTAAACAGATAATCTTCGTCGATGGCCATGACAGAAGTATTGGGATTCGTTTTTCTATTTCTAAAGCCCACCTCTGCGGTAGACGAAGCTTGAAACGACAGCGACACCGTCACATCGGGGTGGGCATACTGTTCCTTGAATCGCACGCCTTGATCGTAGGTGATTTGCGGATACGTGGTAAGCCTCCGCCCCCCTCTTCCAATGCGCACTTCCGACGAATAATTTTGGATGGAATAAGTGGTGGCTCCCAGTTGGGAAAACTGTCCGGTAATGGTAGACTCAATCGCCGACGTCGCGGTAAGAATCCCCACCAGCGCTGTTATACCAAAAGCAATGATCAGCAGGGTAAGTACGGCACGTAAGGGCTGACTCCGCAAAGAGGAGAAAGCCAAGCGTATGTTTTCCGAAAGCAGGCCTGTATTCATGTCGGTGTCTGTGTATAAAGTTCGATAGCTGCGTTAGGGTTAGCACAAAGCTAACCCCTACGGCAAGCCTTGCTCTCGAACTTTATAGCCAAGCCACTAATACATTAAGGAAAGTAGTTATCGCTGTAAGATCGAATGGCTTTAGCTATAATATTATCAGCGGTCGAAATTACAACCAAGCAAGCAAAAGCAAAAACATCATTTACAGCTAAGGTAATGTAATGATCAATGATGTTTAATGTCCGGATCTTTTTGCCGTTAATCAAAGCATCAGACATAAAATCCATTGCCCATTCAACATTGAGTTTTAGCGGTATTTCTATGGGATTTTTTGTTGAGGTTAAAGTTAAACTATACTTTTAACCTGTTCAAAAAAACCGACCCTGTACCGATACCACAAGTTTGGTTTTCGATTGCGTTGGTATATCTCAGGATATCCCCCTTTAATAATAAGCTCATTCAAGTTAATTGATGCTTCAACATCCGAGATTTCCCTATAACTCAAGGGCAGCAAATCAAGTACCCCCACTCTACCGGCCAGCGATTGCGTCACACCTTCTTGAAGTAAAATATTATTGCTTCCAGTCAAGATAAACAGTCCGTTTTCGGTGGTTTCATCAAGTATGGCCTGAAGGTAGTTTAATAAGCCTGACACGCGTTGAACTTCATCCAGTATAGCGCCATTGGGAAACCGTGCTAAAAAAGCCTTCGGATCATTAGTCGCCAACTCTTTTTCATCTAAGTTTTCTAACGAAACGTATGGCTTAGATGGAAATACGTATTTTGCAATGGTTGTTTTACCCGATTGCCTCGGACCCACAATCAATACGCAACGGAAGGAATCGGCGTACGCTCGTAAAGTATCTGTTATTTCTCTTGTTATCATTTTTATACAAATCACACATATGACTGCTTGATTTGTATAAATACGTAGCTTTCTACAAATTCCTATGATTTTCTTGCTTTTTAGTAATCAGATTCCTAAATTTGAATGTAATAAAATACTGATTATTATAAATATTTAACTGAAAAACAGATAATAGATTTATAACAATAGGATTAGTGTTCTACAATTCAGATTTTCGCATGAAAAAAAACAAGGTTCCCTTTTTAGTATTCATAATGTTGATAGTGACTACTTCAAGTTGCTCTATAGACAGTGAAGTTTACAGTCCGGGAGATTTTTTAGACTGCAACCATGAAGAAAATTTTTTCAGCGCAAAGTTTAATGGCAAGATTGTTTTTAATTCATTTGATTAGCCCGAACTTCACATGTCTCCCTACTCAAAAAATGGATTTGTTGCAATAGGGAAAGAAATGGCACAGACTACCAAGTAAATGCTTCTTTTGATACGCTGTTCCACGGTTCATTTCATTTTCATGTGACGATAGTGTTTTCCCTCAGTTTCAATTTACAGACGCTCCGTTTCGCAAAGAAATAAACACTTTCGCCCAAGTTGCGAACACGATTTTTTATTTGTGATTGAAGAAATAGATTTTGAAAAAAAGGTGCTATGCCTCCGTTTCTCTTTTACTGCTAAAGAATTCTACCCGGTTTACCACCACCTTATAGAAGATGAAGAAGTCATTGTCGTTAAAGAAGACCTCATCTCATTTATTGAAAAATAAATCCCTGTTCAAATATCTTCTCACTTCCTCACTTCCCCCAAAATATATTTTGCAGACAACCCTCTAAGTAATATTTTTGCCTTACCAATTGAACCAAACCAATGATTTTGACGTATGAGCGATTTTGACAACAACCATGAGCAGGAAGACATTTATGCCAATGTACTTCGTGCAGGAAGACGCACCTATTTCTTTGATGTGCGCTCCACCAGAGCCGACGACTATTACTTGACCATCACCGAGAGTAAAAAGTTCTTTAATGACAACGGCGACCCATATTTCAAAAAGCACAAAATCTATCTATATAAAGAAGATTTCCAAGGCTTTATCGACATGCTCAAAGATGCCACCGACTTTATCATCAACGAAAAAGGCGAAGAAGTCATCTCCGAGCGCCACGACCCCAATTTCCAAAAAGTAGAACCGTCAACGGATTTTTCCGGACCGGAATTTGAAGAATTATAATCGTAGGGGTAATCCTGGCGCTTACCCCACGCACAAAACGCCTTGTGCTGCCCCTATGTATTATTTGTTGCAGTAGAGCCCATACCCTGTCTCTACATAATCACAGCCATTCGCTGTGATTTTTTATTGCCGTAAAGACAAGACATGCCTCGCATCTACAACACGCTACAAAACCTGTTGAGAATTTTTTTCTCTTTTTCCAAAAGTGATGGTCCAAAGACCTTATTTTTGTCAATCATTGATACCTTGGATTAATTATGGGAAAAATTATTGCAATTGCCAACCAAAAAGGTGGCGTAGGAAAAACAACAACCTCCGTTAACCTGGCAGCAAGCCTTGGGGTTCTGGAAAAAAAGGTACTCATCATCGATGCCGATCCACAAGCCAATGCCACATCGAACTTGGGCATCGATCCCGACAATGTTACTTTGGGAACCTACCAAGTCATCGAGCACGAAAACAAACCTCAAGACGTCATTCTCAAAAGCTCTGCCCCCAATGTGGACGTCATTGCAGCACACGTAGATTTGGTGGCGGTGGAAATCGAGCTGGTAGACAAACCACGTCGTGAGTACATGTTGCGTAAAGCGATCAAGCCGCTGAAAGACGAATACGATTTTATTCTCATCGACTGTGCACCCTCTTTGGGACTCATCACCGTCAACGCCCTAACAGCGGCAGATTCCGTGTTGGTTCCCATTCAGTGCGAGTACTTTGCACTGGAAGGTCTCGGTAAATTGCTCAACACCATCCGCAGCATACAAAACCTTCACAACCCGGATTTGGACATCGAAGGCTTGCTATTGACCATGTACGATCAACGATTGAGACTGTCTAACCAAGTGGTGGAAGAAGTGCGCAATCACTTTGGCGACATGGTATTCAACACCATGATCTACCGCAATGTAAGACTGAGCGAAGCCCCCAGTTTTGGCGAAAGCATCGTCATGTACGACGCGGCGTCTAAGGGGGCGGTGAACTACCTCAAGCTCGCCAAAGAACTGTTGAAAAAGAATCCTGAAACCCAACCACAAGTGTAAATTATGGCCGCAAAAAAATCCGGATTAGGCAAAGGCCTCTCGGCATTACTCAAAGACCCGGCCACGCAATCGGCCAACGACCCGGGAGCAAAGGAAGTCATCTCCCGCACCATGATGGTTGATGTCAACGACATCGAACCCAACCCCTATCAGCCGCGCATTCACTTCGCCAGAGAACAACTCGAAGAACTGGCTAATTCCATTTCCCAGTTGGGCATCATTCAACCGATTACCGTGCGTAAAAGCGAAGACGGCAATTTCCAGCTGATTTCCGGTGAACGCAGATGGCGCGCCGCTAAAATGGCCGGACTGGAAGAAATACCGGCTTACGTAAGACTGGCCGACGACCAAGGGATGTTGGAAATGGCCTTGGTGGAAAACATCCAACGTCAAGATCTGGACGCCATTGAAGTCGCCATCAGCTACAAGCGCCTGATCGACGAATGCGACATCACCCAAGAAGAAATGAGCGACCGCGTGGGTAAAAAGCGCAGTACCGTTACCAATTACCTGCGATTGCTCAAACTCCCCCCCATCATTCAAGCCGGTATCCGCGACCAAATGATTGGCATGGGGCACGCCAGAGCTTTGGTCAACATCGAAAACGAAGACGAGCAGCTCAACATTTACAAAGACATTGTTTCCAATGATTTGTCGGTAAGACAAGTGGAAGAGCTCGTTCGCCAGGCTAAAAACAACACCGCTTCCAATAAAAAAACGTCGAGCAAATCGCCGTCTTTGCCGGAAGAGCACAAACAGCTTAAGCAGCAGTTGGAAAACTTTTTGGGCAGTAAAGTCAATATTTCACGCAGCAAAAATGGCCGTGGTAAATTGACCATTAATTTTAGCAGCGACGACGACCTGAGCAGAATTGTAGAAATTCTCAATAAGTAAAAACCATGCGTATCCTTGTGCTGTCCATAATGCTGCTGGTGGGCCACTGTGCTTTGGGGCAATTTGAACCGGGACAGAGCGATACCATTCCCCAAACCGAATCCAAAAAGAAAGCGCCAAAAGACACAGTCAAAAAGCGCCACTCTCCGCAACGGGCCGTTTACTTGTCTATGGCTCTCCCCGGTGCCGGACAGATTTACAACAGAAAATACTGGAAAGCACCCATTGCTTGGGCTATGCTAAGTTCAACCATTTACTTTGCCATTGATTTTCATCAAGAATACCGCGAACATTACAACGGATTCATGACGCTGCGAGAAATTGATCTCATCCAGCGTTATGGACTGGAGGACTTTGTCGAAAGCGTCCCCGAAGATCCATACAACGGTCAGTTCACCCCGCAGCAGCTCATTACCTTGCAAAATCAGACCCTGCAAAACCGCGACTTGATGATCATTTTGGCCGTGGTGAGTTACGGGTTAATTCTGGTTGATGCCTACGTCGATGGACATTTATTTGAATACGACATTTCCGACGACCTCACGCTCCGCTGGGAGCCACAGGTAAACCCCGCACTCATTGGCTTTGGAAGTCCAACGGCCGGTTTGCGGTTATCCCTTACTTTTGACCGAAAGAAAAAACAACCACATGAACATCGCCATCATCGGATATGGTAAAATGGGTAAAACCATTGAACGCATGGCCACCTCGCGCAATCACCGAATTGTATACGCCTCCAACGACCCCTTGATGTCTGCAAGCGCCATTGCCAATGCAGACGTGGCCATAGAGTTTACTCAGCCCGATGCGGCTGTAGACAACATTTTGGTTTGCGCCGAAGCTGGTGTCCCCGTGGTCTGCGGCACCACTGGTTGGCTGGATCGCTGGGATGTGGTGACCAAGGAAGTCAAAAAAATGCACGGCACGCTCTTCTACGCCTCCAACTTCAGTTTGGGCGTCAACCTCTTTTTTGCCTTGAATAAATCACTGGCCAAAATGATGGCCAAGCACGAGCAGTACACCGCCGAGATGACCGAAATTCATCACATTCACAAAAAAGATGCGCCCAGTGGCACCGCCATTACCTTGGCAGATGGCATCATTGGCGAACACCCAAGATACGACCACTGGAAACTCAAGGGCAGTGAGGAAGAAGGCGATTTGCCCATCAAAGACATCCGCGAAGGAGAAGTGCCCGGCACCCACAGCGTTCGCTACACCTCCGAACAAGACGCCATCGAAATTACCCACGAAGCCTTTGGCAGAGAGGGATTTGCTTTAGGCGCGGTAATTGCCGCAGAGTGGCTACCCGGCAAAACAGGCATTCTCGGTATGGACGATTTATTAGACATTTAAACCATGACACAACTACAAGGATTTCTAGGCTATGTACTCGCCATTCAGTTGGTGAGTTTCCTCTTTACGTTCCGCTTCTATATGGCCGCCGGACGAGCGTGGTGGGAGGCCGCCATCCCGGTTTACAAGACTTATGTGTTGCTCAAGCTCATCGACCGCCCCGTGTGGTGGTTGCCTCTGTTTTTAATCCCCGTGATCAACAACGTCATGGCCATTATTGCAGTCTATGAGTTACTGCACAAGTTTGGTTTCAAAAAAACATACCATACTGTGGTCACCATATTGACCTTCGGTTTGTACATGGGCTATTTGAGTTTTACCCAAAAACTAACCTTTGGAGAAAAAGACGGAAAAGAAATCCGCAAGCGATTGGGCGAAACCATTCCAGCCTTGATTTTTGCCGTAGTCGTGGCCAGTTTCATCCGCTTCTTCACCTTCGAAGCCTATACCATCCCCACTCCATCTATGGAAAAGTCGATGATGGTCGGCGATTTTCTCTTTGTGAGTAAAATGCACTACGGCACCAGAATGCCCACCACGCCATTGGCACTACCGTTGATGCACGACCGCATTCCCTTTACCCAACTACCGAGTTATCTGCGTTGGTTTGAGCTGCCTTATGGCCGGTTGCCCGGTTTGCAAAGTGTGAAGCGCGACGAGCCATTTGTGTTCAATTACCCGATGGACACCCATCTTCCGTTGGATAAGCGGATGAATTACGTCAAGCGGTGCGTGGGTATTCCCGGTGACACCTTGGAGATCATCGACCAACTTTTGATGATCAACGGCGAACCATCGAGCTATGACCAAGCTACCCGTTTGCAGTATACTTACTACGTTAAAACCAACGGCGTTAACTTCAATAAGAACATACTCAAAAAACGCTTTGACATCTACTTTGGCTCTGTCAACGAAATGCAAACAGGCTACAGTTTTGGCGACGTCATTCAGATTGGACAGACCGAATACCTTGTCACCATCGCGGAAGATTTGGTGGAAGATTTCCGTCGCTTAAACAATGTGGAGCAAGTCATCCCCCTCAATGCTTTGGGAGACCCGCTGGCTTACGCCGACAGTTTACCCAACACCATGAAGCGCTACCTTGCCCAGTACGCATCTCCCAGTGCGGCCATTTTCCCCAACCCACAAGACCACAAAAGCATTCCTTTTAAGTGGACCCGCGACAATTACGGTCCCATTTGGATTCCTGAAAAAGGCAAAACCGTCACCCTAACCGACGAAAACAAGCATTTCTACCATCGCATCATTCGTGTTTACGAAGGCAACGAATACGAGGATAAGGGCAACAATACCTTTATCATCAACGGCGAAACCACCAACACGTACACCTTCAAGCAGAACTATTATTGGGCCATGGGCGACAATAGGCACAACAGTGAAGACAGTCGTTTTTGGGGCTTTGTCCCCGAAGACCACATTCTTGGAAAGCCCGTTTTTGTGTGGATGAGCTACGACAAATTTGCCAGCAACATTTCCGACAAAATCCGCACCGACCGCGTCTTCACCTTAGTCAACCCCAGCGGCGAACGCAAGTCGTATTTCTGGTATGCCTTTGTTGTGGGGTTGTTGGCTTATGTTGGGAATAAGATATATAAGAAGCGTAAGAAAGATTTCTGATTTAGGATTTCTGATTTAGTCGAGACTTGATGGTCTTGGCGGAGGCCACGAAGATGGAAACAAGTTCATTAGCCTCCTTTTTTAGATTGATTATTTTTGATTGAATAGTACTTTTTGATCTCTATTTAAATCACCTAAAACCTCAGAATCGTCAATCATTTCTAGCCAAAAAAGTGTTTCATCTGCTTCTTCAATTACGATACCCAGCTTACTAATAAAATCCTTATCACTTTTTCCTCTACATACTGCTCGGTAATTTTCATCTACATAACTTGAAGACCGCGCAATTTGATCTGTAAATGTCCAACCAATCCGGTTGTTTGGCAAATACTCTGAAAGTTTTATAATATTTAAAGCGAACTTCTTTATTCTATTTTGTAAAATAATTTTATTCATAAATCAAAGACAATAAATTAATAACAGCAATTATAAAAAACTAAATATAAATAACAAATAAAACAACATGTACTTAATTTCACTCCAAAATCCAAAATCACAAATCTGAAATCATGAATCTAAAAATAATAAACCATAACTTTGTAGCATAATTATTCTAAATAAGCTAATGCTGCGCATTTTTAAGTATATAATTGGATTTTGTTTGACATGGCTAATCTCGGCCCAACTGAGTGCCCAACAGCTCGTCATCAACGAGTTTTCTTCCTCTAACTACGAGTGGATATCCGATGAAGACTCTGATTATCCGAATTGGATTGAGATTTACAACCCAACGAGCAATCCTGTCAATCTAAACGGTTACGGTCTTTCCGACAATGCCCAACAGCCTTTTCGTTGGGTTTTCCCGGACACCATACTGGCGCCTCAAAGCTACATTTTGGTTTGGGCATCTAACAAAAACCGCCGAATCGTTGGTCAACCTCTTCACACCAACTTTTCCATAAATCAAGACGGGGAAGAACTGCTTTTATCTGCTCCCGGAGGTATTCGACTAGACTCTGTTCCCCCTACTGCTCTACAGAGAAATGTGTCCTATGGTCGTTACCCTAACGGCAGCAATCATTGGCATTACTTTTACCAACCAACGCCGGATGCGCCCAATACCAATAATGGAAGAAGCACAATATTTTCACCTCCACAACTTTCACATCCTGCAGGTCTATACGTTTCAGACTTTCACCTAACACTTTCTCACCCGGATACTGGTGTAACGATTGTTTACACGCTTGACGGCTCGGAGCCCGACATCAGCAATACGAATGGCACCACATTCATGTATAAAAATGACTATCCTTTCAACGTGGGGAACCCGTTTGGGGACTCATTGTATTCGACTTTTTACTCGCATATTTACGACAGTGCTATTCACATTTACGACCGCTCACCAGATCCGGATTACTTTACGCATTTCAATCCACGCCAACACCCCATGTACTTTCCTCCTAACCCGGTGCCAAAGGGAACGGTAATCAGAGCAAAAGCATTTAGTAGCGGACTGGAATCTAAGGAAGTATCCGCCAGTTATTTTGTTTGGCCGCAAGGCAATCCCTTTGATGTTCCCATCATTTCGCTAAAAATTCAACACAACTATCTATTCGACTACTATAATGGCATATACACCGCCGGCGTAACCTTCGATACCTGGCGAACAAACAACCCAACTGCCGGTCGTTCCGAACGCCCTATGTACGGCAACTACTGGCGTCGTGGACCTGCGTGGGAGTATCCCTTACACGTAGAATTTTTTGATCCGGACAACTTTGACCAGGTCGTCAATCAAAACGCCGGGCTTCGGATCCACGGTAACTTTTCTAGAAATCGAATCATAAAAAACCTCAGACTTTACGCAAGAAACGCTTATGATGAAAAAAATGAGTTTGAACACGACCTATTCGACGAAAGAGTAACGGACTCGAGAAATCCCGACAACACCAAATACAAGCGTATCATGCTGAGAGGCGATGGCGCCGGAGGTCCCATTTACAATGATGTAGTCTTTAATCGCTTGATGCGTCCGCTTTTCAAAGGCACTACGAGAATTAAACCCGCAGTACACTTTATCAACGGAGAATATTGGGGCATTACCGCCATCCGCGATCGCTTTGATCAATTTCACTGGTCCACCAACTACAATGTTTCTGAAGATAACATTGTCGAAGTAGAGTGTAGACGATCAACGTGTCATTTGGAAATTGGCAAGCCGGGAGACTTAAGCGAGTACAATACCTTTAGAAACCACATCATCAATACCAATTTATCGGTGGATGCCAATTTTGAATACGTGGCGGATAGGTTGTGTATGGCATCGTTTATCGACCATATGATTCTGCAAGTATACTCAGGTGACACCCATTACGAAAGGAGTTTTTGGAAAGCGCGCGATTACGAAAACCCTGAGTATGGGGACGGAAAGTGGCGAATGTATACCCAAGATTTTGAACAGTCTCTTCGCGATGATCGCAACTGGTTGTCACATTGGGCCAACCAGCTTACTGCCAACGATGCAATATTTGGCAACCTTTTAGAAAATAATAATTTTAAAAACGACTTTATCAATCGCTTTGCCGACTTACTCAACAGTGCTTACCTTCCATCACGTTTTGCAGCCATTACCGACTCTGTTCTTGCTGAAGTACAGCCTTATTTAGGACTAGACAGTAACCGGGCACCAAGAGGAGGGTTTTACTTGGAGTCGGAAAGACAAGAGCTTCTCAACTGGGGCAACGTACACCACAACAGACAAAGAGACGAAATTCGTAGCCACTTCAATCTCAATGGCACATTTGACGTCACACTCAATGTATCCGACACTGCTCATGGTTCTATTCAAATCAACACCATAGAGATTCTACCCAGCACCATTGGCGTACCTCATGAAGCTTACCCTTGGAATGGCGTTTATTTCAACAACATCCCCATCAAGCTCATTGCAAAAGCCAAACCCGGTTACGAATTTTCACATTGGTCTGGAGACGTTACCGGAAACGACGACACCCTTACGCTTACAAGAACCAGCAATCTAAATATTCAAGCCAATTTTACCGCAGACAACAACTCCAGAGAGGTCATTTACTTTTGGCTATTCGACAGCAGAATTGACAACAACACGCCTCTCGACAGTGTGGTTTCCACCTTTGAACGCACGGGTCAAGACGGCGTCATGCACTTTAACTCTTGTTTTGGTGCGTACCCGTATAACATCAATCATCCAAACTGGCGCAAAGGCTCTATGGAACGTAGGAACCAAAGGACCCCCATCAATTATCGTCCTACGGCAAACTTCGGGTTCAGCTATGACATCATTGACATGCGTGGTATACAAATCAGACAGCCCTTTGCCTACAACAATTATGAAAGTAGTATTGTGATGGATATACCCACGGTGGGCAAGCGGGATATTGTGGTGAACTTTGCGGCCAACACCGAACTTGAAAGCGGGTGTCATATTCACGTTGAATACTGGGCCAATGGTCAGTGGCGCTCTTCAGGCACACCACAAGATTCGTTTTATATAGACAATGGTTATCGCCTTTGCGAAGTAGACCTTTCATCGGTACAAGAAGCCTCAAACAATCCGTTCTTTAAAATAAGATTGCGTTTTAGTGGGGACAACATGGAAAACGACAACGGTCACCGCATACATCTCAACAACATAGCGGTGGAAGGAAGCAGTTTGTTAAATACCTCCGACAGCAACACCGATCCATTGGTACACATTTACCCCAATCCCACGCAGGGACGATTCATACTTGAATCCATGGACCCCATCAAAGAAGTTGGCATCTACAATATGCAAGGCCAGCTTTTGCAAACGCCTACAGGATTTGGTAGCAAGTGGGAAATAGAAACCGGTGATATCCCGGCGGCCATTTATTTGCTTCGCGTTGTATGGAAAGGCGGAAGAGAAAAGACAGTAAGGTTGGTGAAGTATTAATTCTTATTGCCACGCCAACGACTCCATCAACCGTGCTACTTGTTGATACATATACTCATTAACGGGTCTCAACGAGTCTTCATTGGGCACAGCGTTGAAATACACCACGCCACGCAGAAAGTGGTGCACACTATCGGTTATAAAGAATTGCGTATGGGTCGCCGATGCCCCGTGAAGTTTATATAGCGTTCCGTATGCGTTGGCTTGATCGTTAAAAAACTGCTTCTCTGAGATACCGTCTGCCTTAACGGTATGTCTAAAAACCAAGTTGTGCATATCGTTCAGCAAGGTATCGATGTTGTTGTCAACCGGCTTGTAGGTAAGCTGGATCATGGCTTTTAAATGCGGATAATGTATATCTATCCAGCACTGCTCACGCTTTTCTTTGGCGATTGAATACGCGTGCACATCAAACGTATATGCACAGTTACCGTCCCACACTTTAAAAGTATCTGGTGGCAAAGCAATCCGATAATAGCCAATAGGCTTTGGCACCGTGTCTTGTCCGCACGAAATCAACCCCATCAACAATATGAGCAATGACAATCTAGAGAAATAGAGTGTGGATAAATTCAAGGTGATTCTTCGCATGATATTTTTGAGCTTACTAGGCAGGTTCTTTAGAGGGCAGAGTGACCTTAATTCTTTGGATCCTTCTGTTTTCAATGGTTTCTACCGAAAAGTTTATATTTTCAAAATCAAAGGACTGATTGATTTGCGGCAACTCACCCGTTTGTTCAATAATAAAGCCTGCCAATGTATCGCTGTCGCCCTTTACTTGGTCGAACACCTCGGTATTATCGACGTGTAAAATTCGCAAAAATTCGTGCAAGGGCGTTTTACCTTCAAAGATATACGTATAATCGTCAACCTTATTGTAAATAGCCGTTTCTAAGTCAAATTCATCGTTGATTTCCCCCACCACTTCTTCGATGATATCTTCCAATGTAACCAATCCGGAAGTACCTCCAAACTCGTCAACAACAATGGCCAAGTGGATTTTCTTAGCTCTAAACTCTTGAAGCAAATCATCAATTTTCTTACTCTCCGGAACAAAAAAAGCCGGTCGCATAAGTTCTTTCCACCTAAAATCTTTTTCTCTTTCAGTGTGTGCCAACAAATCTTTGATATACAGCAAACCAGAAATTTGATCGATGCTTTCCGAGTAAACTGGAAGTCGGGAATAACCCGACTCCGAAATCAATACCAAAACAGATTTAAAATCAGCACCGTCATCAATGGCAATCATATCCGGTCTGGGCGTCATGATTTGCTTAACCGTGGTATGACCAAATTTCACTATATCGATGAGCATTTTATCGTCGCCTTCCTTTTCAGCATTGGCCAATTCGAGGGCCTGAGATAAGTCATTAACGGAAATGGAAGGTGAAGAACCACTTCTTTCTTTAAAAAAGTCGAGGCTCTTGGCTAATAGTCGACTTACGGGAAGCAAGAGCTGATAAGTAACATAAACAGCTGGCAGCACAAGCAAGGCGAAGCGCTGAGGCTTCCTACTTGCATAAATTTTGGGCAGCACTTCACCAAACAACAACAAGACAAAGGTTATACCCACCAACTGAATAGCGATACCCGCATAGGGATTTTCCGAAAAGTCAAATATGCTATCGATGATAAATGCTGATAGAATAACGATACCAACATTGATAAAATTATTGCTAACCAATATGGTGGCCAGCAATTTCTTGGGGTTTTCTAGTAATTCATCCATCCGTGGATTGTCATCGATATCCTCCTCCTTATGCTTCGAAAAAAAGGCCACTTCAGCACCAGAAATGAGCGCTGAAGTGACCAATAAAAAAATAAGAGCGAGCAAGGCAAGCAGATGGCCACCTTGAATGGACTCAACATTTGCGAAAAGTAATATAGGTTCGGGTTCGGGGTCCACTAACGCGTCGTTTGGTTATTAAAAAGGAAGATCGTCTTTATCGACTTCTTCCGGGGCTGGCGCCGGCTCATTGGCAAAGGTATCGCTTTTATCCTTTGCAGGCGTGCTTTGGGTATAGTTTTCCGCCTGTCGCTCTTCAGAGGCGCCCTTAGGCGTTAGCATGGTCATATTGTCGGCGTACACCTCTGTGGTGTATCTGGGCTGACCATTTTCCTCCCACTTGCGCGTTTTTATTTTACCCTCGACATACAACTTATCTCCTTTTTTAACGTAACGCTCAACAATGTCGGCCAGTCCCCGACGAAACACCACCACGTGCCATTCGGTTTGCGTTACTTTTTGCCCCTCGCGATTGGTATAAGTCTCTGAAGTAGCCAAAGAAATTCTGGCCAATGCGTTGCCATCCTCAAATCTCCTCACTTCGGGATCTGCTCCGAGGTTGCCAATAAGCATAACTTTGTTTAATGTAGCTGCCATAATAATATATTTTTTGTTTGCTGCAAATGTAATACTATTTTTACATTTATACAAATTGTTCTTCTAAAAATTGTTTAAGCGGTCTTGGTAGAGCCGGCAATTGATCTTCTTTAATAAAACGAGAAAAATTGTCCAAAGCCACCGGAGAATCGCTCCAACTAACCACATCCCAAATGTAGTAATGAATTTTTTGATGGGTCAATAAATGCGTGTTTTTTTTAATGAGCTTATAGCCGCGATTATTATCAGGCCATTCTTTGTCAGTCGACTCCATCAGAGGCAAGACATAAAGTCCGCCCCAAATATCATCTTCCTTTCTTTTGTGCAAAAACACATCCTTTGATTGAGAGGCATAAAAAAAGTGCAAGTGACGTTCTTTTCGTTTTTGGGGTTTACTTTTGAAAGGCACGGAACCCGGCAATGCATCACTGTGATAAAAAGTGCATTGATTTTGGAGGGGACAGCGATTGCATTGAGGAGATTTAGGCTTACAAATGGTTGCCCCCAACTCCATCAATCCCTGATTGAAATTACCGGGATCATCGGCGTGCGTTACCAACTCATTGACCAGCGACTGTATTTGCTTTACCACGGATGACTTACGTATATCATCACTAATGAAGTGCGTTCTAGCAATCACGCGCATCACATTTCCGTCGACACAGGCAATGCATTCACCATAGCAAACCGAGGCAATGGCCGCGGCCGTATATGGCCCCACACCGGGTAACTTAAGCCACTCAGCGGCAGAGATAGGGAAATGCCCAGCCTCATTCAAGATCTGTGCAGCGCGATGAAGGTTTCTAGCCCTACTGTAGTAGCCAAGCCCCTCCCAAAGCTTCAACACTTCATCCTGCTCTGCATTTGCGAGTGATTGTAATGTGGGAAATGCATTCAGTAAACGCTGGTAGTAAGTCAATCCCTGTGCGATTTGGGTTTGCTGGAAGACAATCTCGGCAAGCCACACGCGATAGGGTTGTGGATTTTGCCGCCAAGGCAAATCGCGCTTATTCGTAAGATACCAATTTTCAATATTTTGGGAAAAAACCCGTGCATTCATAAAAAACTTAATTAAAATATTTCAGTTTTGTGGTGGTGCAAAAATTCATATGTATATTTGCACCCCTCAAAATTAGAAGTTTAACAGTAATTTTAATACAATGACTAAAGCAGAAATCGTAAACAACATCACCGACTCTACAGGAATGGAACGCGTAGATGTTCAACAAGTTGTAGAACTTTTCATGAAAGAAGTAAAAACTTCCCTTGAAAGTGGTGAAAATGTTTACCTCCGTGGCTTCGGTAGCTTCTTTATCAAAACGCGCGCAGAGAAAACTGGTCGCAACATCAGTAAAAACACCACCATCATTATTCCTGCTCACAACATTCCCGCTTTTAAGCCCGCTAAGGTATTCCTTGAGAATGTTAAAGGCAACGTTAAAGTAGAGAAATAATTCATCACTCAATGTCTTCTTCGCGAATAATTATCATTTCTCTGGTTGTTGTATTGGGACTAGGCGCGTATTTATTGCGAGCCGATAGATATCCTGAAGCAAAAACTGTAAAAGAAAGTCATCAAAGTGAAGAAGACAGGAGCCCATTAGATAAAAAAGTTGAGGAAGCACTGCGTCTGCTACAATCAGGCGAAGCACCTCCTATGACGGCCATCAGCATGATCACAGAGGTATTGGATGAAGATCCGGACCACTATGCTGCTCTCTTATCTCTTGGGCTCATGTCTTTGCAAACCAATCAATACGAAAAAGCGGTTCAACGCTTTGAGCGCTTGTTGTTGCAAGACGATGAAAACCCGCGTATACTCGATGCAGCAGGCGCCGCATACCTCGGTGTTGAGGACACTGCCATGGCGCTCGAGATGTACAACAAAATGCTGACCCTAGATATCGAACAGGAGGTACGTATCGGGGTAGAAAAAACCATCTCCTCCCTAGAAAAAACACATTAAAACATTGCATTATGCCAAGTGGAAAAAAACGCAAACGCCATAAAATGGCCACGCACAAGAGAAAAAAACGTCTTCGCAAGAACCGTCACAAGAAAAAGTAACACACGTCTCATTCAGCTACTAAGCTGATGAGAAAACAATTTTAGAGCAATGGGTGCGCCCATTGCTCTATTCGTGTTTTAAGTTATTTACATTATTAACGCAGGGATGCGATGGTATTACCGTCCAACCCGGCACAAATCAAATTAAGGTGAGCGCTGAACTATATATTCATTCGCGTAATACCGATGGTTTGGCCATTGCCCTGTTGAAAGAAGGCAAGCTCATTGAGCTGCATACCGAAGAAGACAATCGTCAATTTCTTGTTGGGGATATCTATCTAGGAAAAGTGAAGCGCATAGCTTCCGGATTAAATGCAGCATTTGTTGATGTTGGCTATAGCAAAGATGCATTTTTGCATTACCATGATTTAGGTCCACACATACGTTCACTTGATAAGTTTTATCGCAAAACAACCAAGGGCAAACAAGTATGGAACCTTGCAGACTTGGAGCTCGAGCCAGAAATCGACAAAAATGGCACCATTGATCAGGTTTTAAAGGCCAATCAAAATGTCATTGTACAAATTGCCAAAGAGCCTATTTCAACCAAAGGCCCCCGTATTACCTCAGAAATATCACTGGCTGGACGCTATGTGGTACTTGTTCCTTTTAGCGATAAAATCTCCATTTCTCAAAAAATTAGAGAAAGAAAAGAGAGAGATCGCTTAAGAAAACTACTCAGTGACATTAAGCCTCCGGGCTTTGGTGTCATCATCAGAACTGTTGCACAAGAAGTTGAACGAGAACTGATTGAAAGCGACTTGAGAAACCTTGTGCAACGATGGAAATCCATGCACAAACACTTGCCTAGAGCTAAAACGCCAGCACGCATTCTGCGAGAACTCGGCGCTGCTTCTGCGCTACTCAGAGATGTACTCAACGATTCTTTTAGCTCTATCGTAGTTGATGAGCAAGAAAAGTTTGATACCATTAAAGTCTATTTAGAAGAAAACGCCCCCGATAAAGTGGACATCCTTAAAATGCACACGGGGCGACTTCCTATGTTTGAAAAATTCGGCATTGAAAGACAAATCAAAACGTCTTTCGGACGTTCTGTATCGGCCGGGAAAGGTACCTATCTCATCATTGAGCATACCGAAGCGATGCACGTCATTGATGTTAACAGTGGCAACCGCGCTAGTAAATCTGACACCCAAGAAGAAAACGCTCTAGCCGTTAACTTACTCGCTGCCGAGGAAATAGCACGCCAACTCAGACTTAGAGATATGGGAGGCATCATCGTCGTGGACTTCATCGACATGCATAAACCTGAAAACCGTCGTGTACTTCAGGATAAATTGCGCGATGTGATGAAAACAGATCGTGCTAAGCATAAAATCCTTCCCGTTAGTAAGTTTGGTCTGGTAGAAATAACCCGTCAACGGGTACGTCCGGAAATGAACATTGATACCCGAGAAGAAGACCCCGACGGGAACGGCAAAACGGAGGCACCGGTGGCCATCTTGGAAAACATTGAGCAAACGTTTGAGTCGCTTTGCTTAACTAACCCCAAGGAAAAATTTGAGTTACACGTGCACCCTTTTATCGCTGCATTTCTTACCAAAGGACTATTTAAAAGCTTGAGGAGGAAATGGATAAAAAAATATGGCTGCAAACTAAAAGTTGTCTCTCGTGATGGTTTTAAATACCTCGAGTATCGCTTTTTCAAAGATGGCGAGTCCATTACCACGTAATCAAATTGGCCATAGCCAATGTTAAACCACAAAGCTTCAGCAGTGACAAAATCACCGCTGAAGCTTTTTTTAATCTTACCAATGCATGAGCGAGAACATACATTTAAAAGAACAGTGGCGCTTACTTTGCAAGTTTATTGAAGACACCTTTCAGCCGGAAGGCGAGGTGGATGTTGATGGTATTCTCTTTTTAATTGGTGTACAAGAATTGGGTAAAGGGCACCAACGTTTTAAAAAAGACGAGAAGATTAATCTGCTGCATATTGCCATCTGCCGCGTATTAGAACCCTACGGTTACTATGAATTTGAAGGAACCGACAACGATGGCTGGCCGCACTATAAATTGGTAGAACCTCTTCCTAATTTGCGCGCCGGTGAGCAGAGTTTAATGATGAAAGAAGCCATCATTAGGTATTTTGACGAAACAACCGACGGTGTGTATAAATAAAAAACAGCCTCTTTTAGAGGCTGTTAACAATACTAAAAACACAATCCCTCACTGGGGTCCCAAGGCTCAAGAATAACCTCTAAGTACACCTCTTCATTTTCTTCCAACTTAATAAAACTACAAGCGCGAGACATTTCCGTGCTTATGGTGTCAAACTGCTGAACAAAACGCGGGGGAACGGCCGGAAACCCGGTTGAATCAATAAAAGAAATGGTATCTATCACATACGTAGCACCGATGGCTTCCACCAAAAATAAAGCCTCAAGGTCATAAGAAAATGTTACTTCGCCATTAACATCGGTCAACCCTTCAAATAATACATTGGATCTGGGATTGTCGGGCGCTACCCTTACATCAGCTAAAAAGACGGGAATAAAACGCGGATCATCGCCCTCATATTCCAAATCTTCCGTTAAAACCCTAATCCTAAAAGGATACTCCGGGTCATCAGATGTACACGATGTGGCTGTGAAAAGCATCGATAGTGTAAGTATAACGACCGATAGCGAAGAAGGCAACAATTTTTTCATATGACAAGTGGCGTAGTTGTTTGAATCAATGGTTTAATGAATTACTCTCCCAGACATGTTCTGCGAGGATCACCAAAAGGATACATATTAATGGTAAACTCCTTCATTCCTCTTTCCAACTCAATGGCATCACACTTCTTCCAAGAGCCTTTTACGGCGTGGATTTCCAAAAAAGCTTTATGATCAAAGCTGAAACTGGCAATACCATTGGCATTGGTGGTTCGCTGTGTATTGACAATACTACCTTCTACCGGAGCAAAGATTTCTACCGTGGCATTCCTAACAGGAACAGTATCGTGAACAGTGACAAAAACCGTTACCTCGTAATCACGGTCGTCTTGACTACAAGAAGACAGTCCTATAATTAATGCGGCTACGACTGATAAAGTGAAAATGCGGCGCATAACAATCTTATATGTTAAAGTTTAATGCAACGGATGATATTTTAATTACCCGATACAATTGCCAAAAATACAACAAAAAATTTCCCAACAATATACAAAACGAGACAACGAGACAATTTATTTCGTTTTCGCTATTATTTTAAGTGTATTCGCCAATTGCTTGAGCGCTTAATTCAACGTACATTTGCTGCGTTTTAATACGATGTCATGAACGAACAGATAGCGAACATAGAAAAAGCGATTAGCGCATTTCACATTGGTTCATCAGAAGATGCCGAACAATTTCGACTCACTTTTTTGAGTAGAAAAGGGCAAATTCCTGCACTCTTTGAAGCGTTCAAACTGCTACCGGGCGACGAAAAACGTCTGTACGGTAAAACCATCAATGCGTTAAAACAGAAAGCGGAAAACATCTATAAAGAAGGGGTCAAATCTGCCAATCAAAAACAACAGCAGTCGGTGGATTACACCAGAGCAGTGAAAGATTTGCCGTTTGGTAGCAGACACCCCCTATCCGTTATTCGCGACGAAATCATCGACATATTTGCCCGCATTGGGTTTGACGTAAGCTACGGGCCGGAAATAGAAGATGACTGGCACAATTTCTCTGCGCTCAATTTCCCTGAAGAACACCCGGCGCGCGATATGCAAGACACCTTTTTTGTAGAAAAAGATCCTGACTTTGCCCTTCGTACCCACACATCTTCCGTACAAGTGCGCGTCATGGAAAACACAGCCCCCCCCATCCGCACCATTTCTCCCGGTCGCGTATACCGAAACGAGGCCATATCGGCCCGCTCACATTGCTTCTTCCACCAAATCGAAGGCCTTTACATCGACAAGGACGTGAGCTTTGCCGATCTCAAACAAACCATTCTCTACTTTGCCGAGCAATTCTTTGGCAAGAGCAAAATCCGCATGCGTCCATCATACTTCCCCTTTACCGAGCCCAGTGCCGAGGTAGATGTGTATTGGGGACTCAACAATGAAGTGGATTACCGTCTGACCAAAGGAACCG
The DNA here is from genome assembly GCA_003566715.1 of Cryomorphaceae bacterium. Classification (GTDB taxonomy): domain Bacteria; phylum Bacteroidota; class Bacteroidia; order Flavobacteriales; family Schleiferiaceae; genus CSBr16-58. Next base: position 21,498 of record PXCF01000052.1, read on the forward strand.
GGTGGCTGGAAATCATGGGTTGCGGTATGGTTGATCCCGCTGTACTTCAAGCGTCCAACATCGACCCGGAAGTGTACAGCGGCTTTGCCTTTGGAATGGGCGTAGAACGCATCGCCCTAAACCGCTACCAAATTCCGGATATCAGAATGCTGAGTGAAAACGATATGCGGTTTTTGAAGCAATTTTAGTCAGAATTCTGAAGACGAACATTAAACATGGTGGTTAATGACCTTCTGTGATTTTAGATTTATGAGTGGCGATTAGCATACTAATCAGACTGCATCGTTAACTAGTTACTTTCCATTACTCGCGTAAATTTTTGTATATTTGAGTCACTCTCAAACCAAATACCTACAGTTATGCGACCAATCATTTTTATTTTCTGCCTTTTCATGGGTGGACTCAACGCGCAACCCATAGGCATTACAAGCCTCACCCCCATTCCAGCAAATCCTTCACCTACCGACTCCGTTTTTATTGCCATCACGGTTACCACTGGTAGTCAAGGCCACACCATCAATGTGTCTCATACACTTTCCGGGTTTACAGTTGACTTAGAAGGATGCTATTACAGTGGTATGCTGCCCGCTGTTGACACGCACCACGACACCATTTCATTAGGTGTTTTACCCATCGGCGTCTATACGGTTAATATGAATGCTCGAGTAAGCTTAGACGCCAACGTTTGTGACCCGACTGACTCAGCACAGCTCACCACAACATTCACTGTGGGTACGCCCACCCCAGCTCCCCCGTGTTGCATCGATATTTTAGGGGTAAACATAATACCCACCATGCCCGTTGACACCACAGACATCTACGCCGAAGTTGGTGTTGAATTACCGGCACTGGGATTCTTACTCAGTGATGCCGTCAACATTAGTGGCAGTAACGTGAGCATCAACCTGTGTTACTACGCCGACAGCATCCCCAATACCAATAGCACACTCGATACCTTTGCTCTCGGCTCGCTCGCAGCCGGACAGTACAATCTGACCGTTCACGCCGTTCAAAGCGATGACCCCACAGCGTGTAATGGCATTGATACGGCCACCTTTACAACTTCGTTTACCGTTGATTCAGCCGATAATGGAATGCACGTCAATCAGGTGGAGCAAGCAAAATGGCGCGTATACCCCAATCCGTCCAGCGATCAATTAACAATTGTGGACGCTCCCTTTCTTTCAGATATTCAATTGATTGACTTAAACGGGAAGGTCATTTGGCAAAGAAAATCGGATGGGAATCCGATAAACATCAACGTACAAAATTTGCCATCCGGCATCTATATTCTCAATGTGAGTGGAGTTACAAAGCGCATTCAAGTAATATCAAATTAGCCCGGCTATTGTATCTTTGTACTATGCGCGTTTCAGCATACATATTACTCCTTTCTCTTGCGCTGCCGTTTTTGAGCAAGACTGCTGGCATTGCCAAATATCTGATTTCCTACGATGCTTACTTAGCGGCTTGTGAAAATATCGATCGACCAGAAGTGCAGTGTAACGGTACGTGTCAATGGGCAAAAGAACACGCTGAAAAGAATCATACGCCCACCCCTCCTATCATCCCTGAATCACTCAAGGTTGAAATTGCCGTTTTTCAAGAAAAACCCTTTTCTTTTTCCTTTAAATCTATTCTAAAAACCATCGACGTGCACCCCTATGCAAAGCTGGTTCTTGTTGAAGGTAACATTCTTGATGTCCCCACACCTCCCCCCAATGTTTTGATTTAAAAACCGGTTTTGAAGATCTCTACCCACTCACATTTTAAATCAAAATAAAAAACATTTGACATGAAACGTTTAATTTCAAACTTCAAAGGGTCGTTGTTGATACTGCCCGCTATATTCATCTTTTCACTAACTGCGTGTTCTTCCGATGACGATGACAACGGCAACGGCGATACCAAAGCCTCAGTTACCATCAAATTCGATCACGGCTGGGGACCTAATCACCTTCCATTTAATTTAAATACCGCGTTAATACACCCCGCAACACAAGAGGAAATCACGTTTACGTTACTTCGTTATTATGTAACCAATATTGAGTTGCATCATGAGGATGGAACCGTATGGAAAGAAGAGGATAGTTATCGAATTGTGACTGTAGAGGGAAATAGCTCTACGCAAGAAATAACCATCCCCAACGTTCCTAACGGGGAATACAGTGCCGTGAAATTCATGATTGGCGTAGAAGAAGAGCGCAACACAAGTGGTGCGCAAGAAGGTGCATTAAGTCCTGCAGAAAATATGTTCTGGGATTGGTCTACAGGTTACATTTTCTTCAAGGCTGAAGGTATGAGTCCGGCTGCACCAAATGGTCAGTTTATGTATCATATCGGTGGATTTGAAGATCCATTTAACGCCATACGCTCCACAACCATCGCCTTTGGTACACAAAGATTGAATGTCACCTCTGGATCAAATACATCAATTAACCTAAAGGTAAACACCGCACGCTTCTGGCACGGCGGGATAAGCCTAGCCGATGTGTTCTCTATTCACATGCCCAATGCAAACGCTGTTACCATAGCTGACAATTGGATTGGCGCTTATCGTTTCGATGAATTAAAGAATTAGGATAAATAATGATTCTGTATAGACAGCTATCTCCGATAATCATTTTATCGGGGATGGCTTTCTTTTTGCTCAGTGGGTGTACAAAAGATGTCAAGGAGGAAAACACAAACATTCCACTACGCATACGCCAACCCGCACACTTCCCCAAGCCGGTTTACACCTTTGATAACAACCCACCCAGACGAACGGTCTATGAGTTGGGTAAGCGGATGTTTTTCGATCCGATTTTATCCTTGGACCAGCAGGTGAGTTGTGGCACGTGTCATGCAGCCTCTGCGGCATTCGCCGACCCCAGAGGGTCTGCTGTTTCAACAGGCATCTTTGGCAGAAAGGGACTGCGCAATACACCGGCTCTAGCCAACCTCATTTGGTACCCGCACTTCAATCAAGATGGCGGCATCAACCATATAGAGGTTCAACCAGTAGCACCCATTAACGACTCACTGGAAATGGGGGTAGGCATTGCCAATGCGGTCAGCATATTACAAAACCACCCGGAATACCCCGAGTTGTTTGCACGGGCCTTTGACTCCGACAGTGTTACCGCTGCGCGTATTCTTTGGGCCTTTGCGCAGTTTATGGGCTCTTTGGTTTCCGACAATGCACCGATTGACGCCTATTACCGCGAAAACAAGCCGCTTCCGGATAAGGCCATACGGGGCAAATCCATCTTCGACGAATACTGTGCCGGCTGCCATACCGGGGTGTTACAATCCGATTTTTCGTTTAAAAACAATGGACTAAACATGGGTTCACACGACATTGGCCGTGCAGAGATAACGGGTGAGAGTCAAGACGAAGGACGGTTTCGCGTTCCCTCACTAAGGAATGTGGCGTACACCGCGCCTTACATGCATCACGGACAACTCAACACGTTGAAAGATGTGATCGAGGCCTATAGCTCGTCCATTGCAGACCATCCTAATCTCGACCCCGGTTTACCCGTCGGTGGCTTTGGCTTTTCTTCTCAGCAAAAAGAAGACCTCTATCAATTCTTGCTTCAGTTGTCTGATCATTCGTTTGTCAATCAGTCATTTTAGAACACAAAACTTAGCAATGAAAAAAATATTCATACCAACAATATTGTTGGTCATTATGCATATCAACACATTCGCATGCGATATGTGTGGGTGCGGCGTAGGTGGTTTTTACTTAGGAATTATGCCCAACTTCAGCGAGAACATCGTGGGCATCCGCAGTCAGCACCAACGCTTTGAGCACCCCGACACCTACCTCAATTACAACGGCAGCAGTCGGGTAAAACAAGACCTTATGTTTCGCTCCGACTTGTGGTTGCGCTATTACGCGTCCAGTCGGTTGCAAATCTTGACCTTTGTTCCCTACCAAACCCATATTCGCCAAGAAACCGAACACAGCGCACAAATTTCCGGTATTGGCGATATACGTTTTCGTGTATTGTACACCATCGTCAATACAGGAGACAGCATTGCTGGTAAATTCAAGCATACATTACTGGCGGGTGGTGAGGTGAAATTACCCACCGGGCCTTATCAACAACGCGACCCTGTTCGTTTACAGATCATGCCTGAACTGTTCCAAATTGGCACCGGTGGCTACGGTTTTGCGGGAAATCTCATGTACACCATTCGCTATAAGTCGGTAGGATTCACCACCGACTTCATGTACACCACCAATACAACGAACGAACGATTGTACCGTTGGGGCGATCAAGTGCTAAGCTCAAGTCGATTGTTTTATTGGAAAAACTTTGGCCGTCAAACCCTCATGCCCTCCGTAGGCATTAGTTACGAGCATTTCAATCCGGATACGTACCAGTTTCGACCGGAGGGAGCCGTCTACGAGAAAAATGGAGGAACAACCACATGGTTGCAATTTGGACTTGACGTTTACGCCGGCAGATGGATGTTCCAATTGTTTTCCGACTTACCGGTACAGCTCAACCTTCCCGAAGGCATGCCAGCCGGGACCTGGCGCACAGGATTTAATGTGGGACTGTTCTTTTGATGCGCGTTAACTTTGCACAGACATAAATAAAGCTCTAGATGCCCTTTTCGCTTTTTAGAAAAAAATCATTCTTTCTTTTTCTGTTTTTTGCTTCCACTACTCTTTTGCGTGGACAGTCGGAAGCGCTTCTCGACATCGACGTCAATGAAGGGGTCATTCGTGTGCAGCTGACCAAAGAAGTAAAGACCTTTTCACAAATTGAATTTGAGTTAATAGGCGTCAGTGAGATCACTACCCATCGGCGTCAACTTAGAAAACGAGAAAATGTGACTCTTAGCAAATCGGGTGATAAATGGAAGTTTGATACCGGTCAGTGGAAAAACCAGCCGCATCAGGCATTGGACTTACAATACGAAATAAGGCTCCAAGCCTTAGGCGGTTTAGCGCGAAGAAACGGAGATTTGGTGCTAAATCCCGTAAAGTGTAAAACTTGCTCGTCACTCAATCCGTTTGAAGTGAGACAGTTCACATGGGCTAAGGTGTTGCCCTCATCTGTTAGCCGTCTCAACCTAAGTATAAGAATCCCTCAAAATTTCACGTGGTCCAGCAGTAACGAAGCTGTTTTTATCGTTGAAGATGACGCGCTACGCACCATCAATTTTGGTGAAGTCAATTTACGTGACTTTTACTTTGTCATGGAGAGCGACGTGCTTTTAGCCGTTGGGGATCAAAAAATCGAGGAACAAGAATCCGTTACCCAAGAGCAAAAAAAAGAGTCACTTGACGAAAGAGATTTGATTAGCACGACGGAAAAGCCGCAAAACAAGGAGGATGATAAAGACATAATCGATTCAACCGAGAAAGAAGAGCAAGCGAAACGACCCTTAAGACGACTCGTAGAAGTCAACCTCCGCCCCCTTCCGATGATGACTAGACCGCTAGACAAACGCCTCAACCCTTTGCTATCGCTGCCATTTGACGTTGAACCGGTAAAATTGCCTACCATTAGCGAAAGTACACCAATGGAACTGGTGTTTCAACAACGCTTTGAACCGGCCTACTTAGGACTGTTCCACGTGGTTGACAAAGAACTTTTCAGTCGCATCGAAATGCTAAAAGATGCCGGGGATGAAGGAAAACTTTGGGAGCTTGCACTTCAGCAGTTTCGCATGGAATACGGCGATGATGAAGCGTTGGTTCGTACACTTTACAACTACGAAAGGGGGGGGTATCAGCAACCGGAACCCGGTAAAATTGTCTTTACAAATGAATTCTCCGCTGCTCCTACAACCATTCATGTCAGGAGAAACCGAACCAAGGACTGCTTAGAAATATCCCATACCGGCAACACGAAAACAGAAATCATTCTGAGTTATCCAAATGGCGACACCACAGTAACCGTTGATAAAAATGAAACACGTTGTTTGTCAAAACCCACGCCGGAATTCTATTTTCCCGCCAAAATAAATGGCCCTATAGCGTTTACTTTGAGCGACGGACAAGCTTGGCAACTATACCGAGAGCGCGAGGATGCCTTATCGCGTTATTGGGCGTTTCGATCGCTGCTCAATTCGGCATCACCACACACCAGAGCCACAGCGGCATCTTTTGGCTTAGACGATCCGCTTCAGACCATCAGAGAAATGGCACTTAAGGCAGCGGAAACCATCCCGGCCTTTGCCGCATCGCGATTGGAAAACGGTTTGCTTCAATTAATGCAAGAAGGGAGCTATTTTGAAGCAAGCAAGGCAGCAAAAGTGCTGCGGGAGAAACTGGGCAAAGAGAACATTGAGTTACCTGTTTACCCTTGTGATACGACTACCAACTGGAATCAGTCTGCAGAAAACGTCATCTGCCAATGGATTCTTCGTTTTCCCACAGAAAAAGTTACCGTTATCGAAGAAATCAATGCCAAAATTAAAGTTCTTAAATCAGAAAACGAAAGCGAAGATATTGAGGCGCTGCAAACATTGGCATTAATTTTTGCCGGACTGATGTAAATCCTACAACGGCAGAATGACTTACATTTGCCAAAAAGAAACCACCAATGCCCATAACGGCCATCATCCCAACCTTTAACGAAGAAGAGAACATCGAGCGCGCACTGACCTCGGTTCAGTTTTGCGACGAAGTACTGGTGGTGGATAGTTTTTCTACCGACGGAACGGTTGAGATGGCTAAGCGCATGGGTGCAAAGGTTATTCAGAGAGCATACGGATACTCGGCTTCTCAAAAAAACTGGGCCATTCCGCAAGCCACACATCCCTGGATTGTGCTGTTGGATGCCGACGAATGGTTGGACGACAAAACACAAAAGATCATCGCAGAGACCATGGCGGCCAAACCATCAGAAGCCGCATTTTGGTTGCCGCGCTACAACCTTTTTATGGGGAAGCGCATGCGGTATGGCGGTTGGAAAAACGACAAAGTCATTCGCTTGTTTCAGCGCGACAAGTGTCGGTACGAAGACAAACGCGTGCACGCTGAAATCATTTGCGACGGTGCAGTGGGTTCGCTCAACGGCACCATTGGTCACAACACCTACCGTGGCTTTTCCGAAATGATCAGAAAAACCGATCGTTACACCAGTTGGGCCGCCGTAGATCGCGCAAATAAGCGACGCGTTGGTTGGATAGATTTTACGCTTAAACCCTGGTTTGCCTTTTTTCGTGACTATATTTTGAAATTGGGTTTTTTGGACGGAAAAAGAGGATTCATCTCTGCCACTCACACGGGTTGGAGCAAGTTCATTCGCGCCGTAAAGATCTGGCGTATTCAAATGGGAGAGACGCTCACCGACCCAGAAACCAAGCAACCCATTGATAAATCATGAAAGTGCTGCATGTGTCGTCGGCCAAAACCTGGCGCGGTGGAGAACAGCAAGTGGCCTACCTCGTCAAAGCGCTTGACCAAATGGGCGTAGATCAGCAATTGGCCTGCATTGAAAACGGAGAACTCCACCAAAGAATGCATGGGTTTGTAAAATGCATACCTTACAAAAAAAGTAGTGCGCTCAATCTCGGCTTTGCCTGGCAATTGAAATGCCGATCTAAGGACGTAGATCTGATCCACGTTCACGATTCCCATGCGCATACGGCAGCCTACATTGCTGCACTTCTTGGCAATAACACACCCATCATCGTGCATCGTCGAGTCGATTTTCCCATTGGAAAAAACACTTCTTCCAAGCGAAAATATAACCACCCCAAGATTGCCAAGATCATTTGCGTTTCGCACCTTATTGAATCTATTGTTAAACAAGGCATTACCGATTGCGAAAAAGCCGTTACCGTACACTCGGGCGTGGATATCCTCCGCTTTGAAAGGCGCAGCGAGGTGCTACACCAATTGCTAAACCTCCCACAAGAAACACAACTGGTGGGCAACAGTTCCGCCTTGGCCGATCACAAGGATTACCCCACCTTCTTGAAAACTGCGGCAGACGTACTAGTTTCCCGACCAGATACCCACTTTGTAATATTTGGAGAAGGAGAAGAACGCGCAAATATTGAAGCGGAAATAAAATCTTTAAATATTGAAAAACAAGTTCATCTGACCGGATTTCGCAATGATTTGACGACGTTGCTGCCCTGCTTGAATGTATTTTTCATGCCCTCTAAAACGGAGGGACTGGGGACATCTATCTTAGATGCTTTTGCGGCAAATGTGCCCGTTGTAGCTACTCGTGCCGGTGGAATACCGGAAATTGTCATTCACCAAAAAACCGGCTTAACCTCAGAAATAGGTGACCACAAAAGCTTGTCACAACAAATCACAAGCATTCTCTCTAATGACAAACTGAGAGAACAACTCGTCAAAAATGCGAACGCTCATTTACAGTCCTTTACCACTGATAAAATGGGAGAAAAAGTGCTCGGAGTCTACCGTGAAGTTCTGAACCGCTAAAACCACGTTTAATTGCTTCGCAATTATTTTGTTTAGCCGCGAATGATACAAATTTCATCACTCAATTTTACTTTTTACACTCTACATTGTAAATTATTCTCCCTTTTACAGAGCAAAAACATTCGTGAATTCGCGGCTATTTTTTCACCTCAGCATTTCTAAATGCGGAATATCATCTTCCAGATACCGTTTACCCGTAGGCTTAAAACCGTGACGCGCATAGAAGTTTTCCAGGTAAGCTTGCGCAGAAATTCGGATAGGCACATCGCCGTAAATCTGATACGTCGCCTCAATCGCTTGTTTCATGAGCACATCCCCCTCACCCGAACCCCGATAATCCTTGGCCAATACAACGCGCCCAATAGAAACATCCGCAAACCGCAAACCCGGCGAAACAATTCTCGCCGTAGCCGCCACCTCGCCATCTTTTGTATAACCGACAACATGGTGACTTTCCACATCTCTGAAATCAACGTCTTGATAAGGACAATTCTGCTCAACGACAAACACCTCCACCCTAAGCGCTAAAAGCTTATGGTAAGTCAAAAGCGGCAAGTCATCAAAAAACACGGTGCTATATTCAAGCCCTTCGATATTTTTCATAAAGCAAAGATGCCTCACACCATGTTCATACACAAGCCCACGGCTAAAGCCGTGGGCTTATTTATATATTGATTAGTTATTTTGAAAACAACATCTCGCGATACTTAGGCAACGGCCAACGCTCATCGTCTATGATCAACTCCAGCTTATCAGACTCATAACGGATTTTATCGAAGTATGGCTGAACCTCTTCGCAATAAGCAATCGCTCTATCTCTCGCACTTTCGATTTTGTTGGCCTTTTTACGCGCCTCCGTCATGTCTTCTCTAAGCGCCAATATTCTTGAAATACGATCGCTGATTTCGGTAATCATTTCCAACTGCTCCTTGGCAACTTTCTTAAACACCGGTTCGTCTAGTACAGACTTCAATCCGCGCACATTCTCAATCAATGTATTTTGATACGCAATGGCTGTTGGCACCACGTGGTTTCCTGCCATATCGCCCAACACACGAGATTCTATTTGAATTTTCTTGAAGTATTCTTCGAGGAGAATTTCGTGACGAGCCTCTGCTTCTACTTTACTCATGACGCCGTTACGCTCAAATAGAGACACAGTTGCTTCAGACACGTAAGCATCAAGGGCTTTTGGTGTTTTGGGGATATTGCTCAAGCCTCTTTTCTCTGCTTCGTCTCTCCACTCATCGCTGTATCCATCGCCTTCGAAAAGGATATTCTTCGATGCCTTAATGTATTTACGCAACACATTAAACAAGGCATCGTCCTTTTTCAATCCGCCTTTGATCAACGCATCTGTTTCAGCTTTGAATTCTTTCAGTTGATCGGCCATAATGGTATTGAGAACCGTCATGGCTTGAGCACAGTTGGCGGTAGAACCAACGGCGCGGAACTCAAACTTATTACCCGTAAAGGCAAAAGGAGAAGTTCTGTTTCTATCGGTATTGTCTAGGAGAATTTCCGGAATCTTACCAACCACGTTGAGCTTTAACTCACTCTTAAACTCCGGACTCAACTTGCCTTCTACCTTCTCGAGTTCATTGAGCACTCTGGTAAGCTGACTTCCAATAAACACCGAGATAATGGCCGGCGGCGCTTCATTGGCGCCCAAACGGTGGTCGTTGCTGGCAGACGCAATGGCTGCGCGGAGTAAGTCGGCATTGTCGTGAACCGCTTTAATGGTGTTGATAAAGAAAGTCAAAAACATCAAGTTGTTCTTGGGTGTTTTACCCGGACTCAACAAGTTCTTGCCGGTATTGGTACTCAACGACCAGTTGTTGTGCTTCCCACTACCATTCACTCCGGCAAACGGCTTTTCGTGGAACAACACTTTAAAGTCATGGCGACGGGCAATTTTGTCCATCAAATCCATGATCAATGAGTTGTGGTCAACGGCGATGTTCGCTTCAGAAAAAATGGGGGCCAATTCGTACTGAGAAGGCGCCACCTCGTTGTGACGGGTTTTTACCGGAATACCCAGGCGGTAGCATTCGTGCTCCAACTCACGCATAAATGTGATGACGCGCTCAGGGATAGATCCAAAGTAATGGTCTTCCAACTGCTGTCCTTTTGCAGGCGCGTGCCCCAAAAGCGAACGACCGGTCAAAACCAAGTCGGGTCGCGCATTAAAAAGCGCTTTATCTATGAGAAAATACTCTTGCTCCCATCCCAAAGTAGCCGTAACGCGATTGACGTTTTTGTCGAAATAACGGCACACATCGGTGGCTGCTTTGTCGATGGACTGCAAAGCGCGCAACAAAGGTGTTTTGTAATCCAGTGCCTCACCGGTATAGGCCACAAAAACCGTAGGAATACAAAGCGTTGTTCCCATAACAAATGCGGGCGACGTAGGATCCCAAGCGGTATAACCGCGGGCTTCGAATGTATTTCTTATACCTCCACTGGGGAAAGAAGAGGCGTCCGGTTCTTGTTGAACCAATAAACTACCGTCAAATCGTTCAATGGCCTGTCCATTTTCCGTAGGCTCAAAAAAGGCATCGTGCTTTTCAGCCGTGGCACCTGTTAAAGGTTGAAACCAGTGCGTATAATGCGTAGCTCCGTGCTTGGTCGCCCAGGTTTTCATGGCTGACGCCACCTGATCGGCAACATCACGGGTAATTTTACTGCCCTTCTCCATGGCCTCCTTCACAGAAGAATAAGCTTCGGGGGTGAGGCTTTCACGCATGGTGTGCTCGTTAAAAACATGGCTTCCAAAAAACTGAGAAACACGTTCATCGGAAAAGTTCAGTGTAACAGGTTTTCTGTTGAAACTTTCCTGTAAGGCGGCAAAACGAATTTTAGGCATGGCGTTATTTTTTTTTGCAAAAGTAAATACGCAAACAGTAAAGCAATTAAAAAAAATGAATATTTTTCAACAATACCCCCTGTTTTTTGTGATAACCGCCAAATAAAATAAACTTTAAAACAACGGAACCCCTATATATTTACAATTTATCCGATAAAAAACACATTTTTTAGCACCCCCCTCTACTAATCATGTTTATCGAACCATGTTGACGAACTAAAGCTATTTTACAATAACTTTCTTTGTTGTTGAAAAACCATTTTCCCCACGAATATAGACCAAATACACACCACTTGGCCAACCTTCTACATCTACAGTGTGATTGTACTTTGACGATTGCGCATTGAACAATATTTTACCATTCATATCAGCAACGCTCATAAAAACAGGAAAATCGTCTGACTCAATGGTTAATTGAGACGTAACCGGGTTTGGATACAGTCGCAAAGTAGGATCTTTCAATTGGATTTCATTTCTGCTTAGCACTTCACCGTTAGGGCCTAACTTGATAATGTAGACAACACTTCCGTCCATTGAATAAGCCGCACTCTGAAAAACCACAACACTTCCTCCATCTGCCGTGGCGCGGATGCTTACTAAACCAGCATTTCGCGCATTCGTTCCCGTTGCATTTATAATCTCGATGCTTTTCTTCCAAATAATTGACCTATCAACAGGATTAACCTTGTGAACGTACAAATCCACAATAAGTGTATCGCTCATAGATGAAGGACCAATTCCGTCAATGAAATAATGATGCAAATTGGCTATATATATAGCATCACTGACCGTATCATAATCCATAGCATTTGTAAAAGGCCTGGCTATTTGGGATCTATTCTTAAGCGTAAACGTAGTATCAATAACAAACGACTCGACCAAATTGCCGTCATCGTCAAACGCAACGTAGCTGGTTAATTCATTTTGTCTGTGATCAACACCATAGTGCATACCGTCAAATAGCGTAAAAATTTGGAAAATGTTATAGGGTGAAACAACGATTGAATCAAAGCGGAAATTTTCCGTATCGTAATAAACCAAAGAATTAGGATTCGTATTTATTAAAACCTGATTGGTATTGGGGACATTCCAAATAGATCGAATTAAAGGCCTCATAACAAATGGCAATGCTGTGTCAGACAAGATTCCACCACTTAAATCCACATGCTTAAAAACAAAAACACTATCCAAGGGCATGTTATCCCTCTCTCTCCCAACAAAAAGGAAGGAAGAATCCGCATACAAAGTTGCGGTTGTATAAATAATTGAACTATCGGTATTCAGATCATACCGATTCCCGCGGTTTAAGTCAATATCAAATGAATGTATACTCCAGTGTTGTAAAGACAGAGGACTCGCATCTACTTCCGTTTGAGACGTTAAAACATACACACTATCACCTACTAGGTTTATACTGTAAACAAAAGGATTGTGATCCGGGATTGCGCTAAAATTAACACTATCAACGATTGAAAGACTTTTATCAAATTTAACCAATGACGCAATTCTGTAAAACGTCAAAACGCCATCCACAACATCTTGAGTTCCGTATGAAATACCCGCTATATATCCATTTTCCACCTCTATGATATCTGTGGCGCCTGTACTGCCCCAAGATACCATCTGCCACGAAGTGGTTGTTTGAGCGCACAAAGAAGTCATCGAAATGAAAGCCAAAAAGACAGTAATAGATTTTCTCATAATTCACTTTTTTGCATTACAATACCGAATTTTTTTTGAGCATTATCTTTAAAAAATAAGAACCAAATTTCAAATATAAAAACATTTTAAACACACCCCTCATAAAACACAACAAAAAAATTAATGCGCGTGCCAAACCGCAGTTTATAAACTACTAAATAGGTACTAAACACTGTCGAGGCAAGCCCCAATATACATCCACAATTTAATTGCACACAAAAACATTGTAAAGTTCAATATTTCGCACTAATTTTACTAATCATAATTTGATAAGAATGAACAATAAGAAATGCGTCATTGTCGCTGATGACCACAGTATCGTTAGGCGAG
>PXCF01000022.1 GCA_003566715.1 Cryomorphaceae bacterium
ATACCAACAACATTGCACTTTTTGAAATTAATCAGTCGATAACTGTTCCCCCCGGAGGATTTGCTCTTTTTTGGGCAAGCGGCGACACTTCTAGAGGGAGCAACCACACCAACTTCCGATTAAGCGCCAGCAACGGAGAGGCTGTTATACTAACCTCACCCAATGGATTTGATGTTATTGATTCCATTGTGTTTGGCCCCCAAAACACAGACGTATCAAAGGGAAGAACCACCGACGGGGCTTCTACCTGGTCTTACTTCTCCTCGCCTACGCCTAACGCTTCCAACAACAGCGCCACACCCTTTGATGCCATTTTACAAAGACCTTCTTTTTCGGTAAGCGGCGGCTTTTACAGTTCTGCCCAAACGCTTAACATTTCTTCTCCGGATTCCGGTGTCACCATTTACTACACCTTAGATGGCTCAAGACCCGATACCGCACATCTCAATCCTAAGACCTATACTTACAAAAATCAATTCAGACAGTTTCCCAGTAGTCCCACCAATTTTCCGTTTTTCACAGATAGTATTGAAACATTTATATATAATCAACCTCTTAACATTACTAACCGAACCCCCATCGATAATAGAACCTCCTCAAAAAACACCACTTTTGAAGCACATCCAGACTTCATTCCTGATACAGTGGTGCAAAAAGGAACGGTTGTAAGAGCTATTGCCCACCGTCCCGGCTCTATCCCAAGTGAGATAGAAACACACACCTACTTCATCGGTAGCGATTTGATGAATCGATACACATTTCCCTTATTATCACTAAACATTGATGAAGATCTGCTTTTTGATTACCACAACGGATACTTTACGGCTGGTGTTGTTTTTGAAAACTGGCGCTCTACCAACAACGGGGTAGCAAGAGGTAATACACCGGCCAACTGGCATTGGTCCGGCAGACTATACGAGCGCCCCATGTCTATGGAATATTTTTCAGAATCCGGCCAAAGAGAATTTAGTATGGACGTTGGAGCTCGTATTCACGGCGGATGGTCTAGGGCTAGGAGAAGAAAAAGTTTTCGCCTCTATGCAAGGAGTGAATACGGACAAAGCACCATCAACTACCCTTTATTTACCAACCGACCACATACCGAATACAAACGCATTCTCGTAAGAAACTCGGGAAATGATGAAATCAGAACAAGCTTCCGAGATGCAGCCATCCAAAATTTGGTTAGTCACCTAGAATTTGATATTCAACACAGCGAACCGGTCATAGTCTTTCTCAATGGTGAGTACTGGGGTTTTTACAATCTACGTGAATGGCAAAATAGATTCTATATAGAGCGCTTGTATGGATTGAGCTCTGATGAGATTGACTTTCTTACCCCATTTCGAATAGCCAATGATGGGGATGCCTCTCATTTCAATGCTGCTATGAATTTTGCCGTTCAACAAAATTTATCCGATGATTCTCTATTCGCAGAGCTCAATAGAAGAATCGTGGTTGAAGACTTTACCGACTACGTGATCGCTGAAATCTTTGCGAGAAATACCGATTGGCCGGTAAACAACATTAAATGGTGGAGAAAGAGAACCCCATACGACCCTGACGCACCAAGAGGCCACGACGGCCGCTGGCGCTGGTTGATGTATGATGTAGATTTTGGTTATGGTATGAGTGGCGGGCCCACTGCTTACACGCACAATACGTTGATACATGCAAAAAATAATGGGGACGTTGGTATTCTTTTACGAAATATGTGGCCCAATACCAATTACAGACACTATTTCATCAATCGATATGCCGACTTAATGAACACCTGCTTTTTACCATCTCATACCAATGGGGTATTTGATAGCATCAAACAGATTTACGCACCTGAAATTAACGAACATATTGACAGATGGGCGGCACCACCATACGAGCAAGCATGGATAGATAGTGTTGACGTTATGAAAACCTTTGCAGAGGAAAGACCGGCATTTGCGCGAATGCACCTGATGAGTGAATTCAATTTACCCGCTGCGCACGAGGTCACACTTGATGTATCTGATACATTGGCCGGTCACATCAGTATTAATACCATCACCGTTTTAGACACCACCGTTGGCGTTCCCGAATCACCTTACCCCTGGAATGGCATTTATTTTCAAAACGTTCCCATCTCACTTACAGCCCACGCCAATCCGGGGTACCAGTTTTTACATTGGGAAATTGGCAATCAAACATTTCCACAAGACACCATAGTTGTGAGTTTGACCTCAGACTCTCTCATCATTGCGGTGTTTAGTTCTGATACCAATATCGTTTGTGGGCCTTCAACCCACGTCCTTGAGCAGTGTGCTTTTACCTTCACAGAGTGGGAAAGCGAAGCTTCCAGTGGCAGCACCCCCGACCATGTTCAATTTGTTTACTTTGATGAATATGACCCCTCCGATACCGCGCAAATTGCCGGTTTCACCAATGGCGTGTACAATCTTTCGTCGCGAACCCGCATTGTAGGCTTGGACGATCAAGGTGTTGGTTTTATCAACACATCTAATCCTCAAGGCAACCCCGGCTATCCCGGCACCCGTCTGGGCGGAATGATTGTCAACCTAAACACCGAAAACCTCAATCAGGCCTTTGTTCAATGGACCGGAGGTACGCTAGAACCCAATTCGAGGGTGTATCACATCAAGTTGCAGTACAGACTAGGCACCAGCGGACCGTGGAGCGACCTAATTGACAATCAGGGTGATCCGGTGGAATACGAACGTCAAGCGACATTTAATCACAGCAGCATCATTGGGCCGGTTGACCTCCCCACCATTCTTATGGGGCGCGAATGTGTTCAACTTATGTGGCGTTATTATTATACCGGACAGCGACTCAGCAGCTCCTCCGGGGCCAGAGATTTTCTCCGCATCGACGATATCGTGATTGCCCAAGGCTCTGCGCCTACCGAGCATGTATCAACTGGTAATCCAAATGGTGACATTGATATACAAGGTGAGCGCGTGGTGCTCCGCAGTGCTGTTGAGCCTTACTCGGTAACGCATACCGCCGGCCGTACCTATGAGTGGACGGTCGTTAATGGCACCATCATCAACGGACAAGGAACCTCATCCATCAACGTTCAATGGAATAGCGGCGGTGCCGGAAGTGTATCCCTTAAAACATCCGACGCCAACAACTGTGAACTACACGAAACATTGATCATAAACATTTCTGACTTGGGCGTAGACAACCACAAAGAACAAGGTTTTAAGGTTTACCCCAACCCATCCGCCGGTACCATTCACATAGAACACAGCAATGTAATAGGTGAACCGGCCATTATTCGCCTAACAAACGGTGCCGGACAACGCGTTCTAGAAAGAGAAGTTAATGGCAACAAAACAACACTGGAAGTAGACTTGCCCGCAGGCGTTTATCATCTGCAAATTCTTGGCACAAACCACGGTGTTTTACATAACCAAAAGGTTACGATTACGAATAAGTAGGGAAGTACGTTTGATGACATTGACGATGACATTGACGAAGACTAAGACTTCAGTTTACGGTTAACATCTTGAGACGTTTAGTGACTGTATTTGGCGAGTCTGCATAGTAGCGTTTACTCATGTACTTACGTATCGTGCAGTCAAAGTCATAGTCATAGTCATAGTCATAGTCATAGTCATAGTCACGGTCTTAGTCTTAGTCTTAGTCAATTAAAATAAAGCCAAAGGGAAACAAACAACAACTGAAAGGCAAAAATCACGGTTCCGTACATCATCGCTTTTCGTCCAGAGCGATAGAGGTTGACAAAGCTGACTTTGGTTCCTATGGCGACCATCGCAATGGTCAAACTGATTTTACCTAACACATCTGCGGAATCAGTAATGGTTGGGGGCAAAGACACGAAGGACACCAAAACGATAATTCCGATAAATAGCCAGAGATACAAGGGCAGCTTGCTGTTTTCTTTCCAAGATTTGCCAGATTTTCGATTAACGAGAAAGGTAAAGAATATCACCGCGGGAGAAAGTAAAGCCACACGTGCCATTTTAATGGAAATGGCGACATCCCCTACCTCCTTTTCCATGCCGTATCCGGCGCCGGCTACGTTACCCACCGAATGCAACGACGCGCCTATGAGCACCCCGGCATCTACATTTTCTAAAGCCAAAGGCGTCAAAACGAAGGGCAGTGCAATCATGCCAATGCTCCCCATTAAGTTGACAACGGCAAAGGCAATGGCAACATCTTCGGTGTTTTTGGTGATGCCCGGCGCTACAGCAGCAATGGCAGATGATCCACAAATGGCAGAACCAAAGCCTACAAGATAGCCGGTGGACCCCGGACAATCCATCTTTTTGGCCATAAAGTTGGTAAAGAGCAGAACCGCTAAGATCAGCAAGACGACCAACAACAAACTTTGCCATCCAATCTCAGCAAAATGCGAAAAGCTGATTCCGAAAGCCATCAATACAATGGCAAATTCCAAAATACGCGATCCGGCGTATCCTATGCCCTTACTGAACCTGTCCTTTATTTTAAAGGCATTCCCAAGAAAAATACCCAGCAATAACCCAAACATAACCCCATTGACATAGGGAATATAACCGGACGAAAAATGCGCCACCAAACCAATGACGGCCACGAGTAAAAGGCCGGGGAAAATGTTTTTATTCAACATAAAGTACTAAATCACCTGCTGATGTAATCGCTGTTGCGAACCATTCTCATACCACCGGACATGTTGATGACGTTGCTAAACCCTTGCTCCAACATGTAGCGGGCTGCGCGCTGACTTCTGGCTCCACTGGCACAGATTAAAACATACGTTTTATCGCGGTCCAACTGATCGATGTTTTTCGCAAAATTTGAGGAGCTGATATCAAAAAAGTGATCGGTGCCTTTGAGGTAACCATTCGCTACTTCCCCCGGTGTTCTCACGTCTATCATCACCACATTGTTTTGATTAGACATATTTACAACCTCTTCTACTTTCTTGTCCTCATAGCCGGACTTGGTCGATTGAGCGTTACACGATACGGTGAATGCTATAAGTGCTATGGTGAACAAAGTGGTTCTGATAATTGCGTACATGGTTCAATGATTTTATTTACGACAAATATACGTCGACCATGATTGCTTATCGGTGATTTGAGTTACATCATAATCTTAAAACCAATTTCTGTAAAAAATATTTCGTAGCAAACAAAACGTTATTTCGCTTTACACAGTCGTTACTTCTTATGTACATTTGCATGCGTTTGTAAAAAAACAAGCGCGTGGAAAGATTTGACTGATTGCAACCACACAAAAAAATGCTAAAGCAGTTTACTGCCGGCATAAGTCAACCTTTCCAAGTTTTTATTTTTTTGAATATCATAAACTTGAAAAAAATGCCATATCTATTTACGTCCGAATCCGTTTCTGAAGGACATCCCGATAAAGTTGCCGATCAAATTTCCGACGCCGTTTTAGATGCGTTTCTCGCCTTAGACCCCAACAGCAAAGTTGCCGTTGAGACTTTGGTTACCACCGGACAGGTTGTATTGGCCGGCGAAGTAAAATCAAACGCCTACGTCGATGTACAGCAAATCGCCAGAGACACCATCAATCGCATTGGGTATACCCGCAGCGAATACATGTTTGATGGCAACTCATGCGGTATTTTATCGGCCATTCACGAGCAGTCGAGCGACATCAACCAAGGCGTTGATCGCGAAGCACCCGAACAGCAAGGCGCCGGCGACCAAGGAATGATGTTTGGCTACGCCACGGCGGAAACGGACAACTACATGCCGTTGGCATTGGATATTTCACATCGTCTTTTGAGAGAACTCGCCGCGCTAAGAAGAGAAAACAAGGACATCAAATACCTTCGTCCGGATGCAAAAGCGCAGGTAACCATCGAGTACAACGACAACAATGAACCCATTCGTATTCATACCATTGTCGTTTCTACCCAGCACGATGATTTTGCCGGAGATGCGGAGATGCAAACCAAAATCGAGCACGACATCAAAACTATCCTCATCCCCCGCGTCATCGAACAACTAAAACCCGAGCTTCACGCACTTTTTAACGACGACATCACCTACCATATCAATCCGACGGGTAAGTTTGTGATTGGCGGCCCCCATGGCGATGCCGGACTTACCGGAAGAAAAATCATTGTGGACACCTACGGAGGTAAAGGCGCACACGGCGGTGGTGCATTTTCAGGAAAAGATCCCAGTAAAGTAGATCGCTCGGCGGCCTACGCGGCAAGACATATCGCCAAGAATTTGGTAGCTGCCGGTGTTTGTCGGGAAGTATTGGTACAAGTGAGTTACGCCATTGGCGTGGCGGAGCCAACCAGCATTTATGTCAACACCTATGGCAGCGCAATAGAAGGTCTAAACGACAACCAAATTGCCGATGCGGTAAGAAAATTGTTCCCCCTCACGCCCTACGAAATAGAAAAGCGTTTGAAGTTAAGAGCACCCATCTATTCGGAGTCTGCAGCTTACGGTCATATGGGTCGCACCCCAAAAACGGTGAACAAATCATTTACCCAAAAAAACAATGGCATTGAAGAAACCATTGAAAAAGAGGTTGAATTATTTACCTGGGAAAAATTGGATTACGTAGACGCCATTAAACGGGAGTTGTTGTAATTAACGGTGGTATAAACGTCCATACAAAATCACGCATTGACGTCCACGCCCAACAACATTTGATACTGGGAATAAAACGACATCACGCTTGACACATACCGCACGGGTTCGTGTCCGCGTACATATCCATGCTTGACCACCTCATCGGTGTAATATTTAGGCATGGACTTTTTCAACAGCATTGTCTCCACGTTGTCTTTCCAAACGCGGTCATCAAAACCGTGTTTTTCGGCCAAGTTACGCGCGTCTATCACGTGCCCCAAACCGGCGTTATAGGAAGCCAAAACAAAAGCGTAAATCTCGGTTGATTCATCGCCCAGTTTTTCTGTCCAATAATCAAACAAATGCCTGAGAAACCGTGTGGCTGCCAAGATGTTTGGCTGCGGATCATGAATATTTTCAAATGTTACCCCAAAGCGATTGGCAGTATTGGGCATCAATTGCATCAAGCCCCTGGCACCAAACGGGGATTCGGCCAAAGGATTGAACTTACTTTCTTGATAAGCCACGGCTGCTAAAAGTCGCCAGTCGATATCGAACTGCTCGCCATACAGTTTAAAAAACTGATCATAGGGAGATATTTCTCCTCCAACGGCTAAATTAAACGGCGATTGCATGGTAGATACCATGGATCGAGATGGTCTAAAATATTTTTTATAAATAACCGCAAATTTGTTGGAAGAACGATTCTTTTCAATCCAATTATCCAAGAGCACATTCAATGAATCCGAGTTTTTCCTGGTTGCCCAAGCGATGGATTGCGCAATATTAATGGGTGTTTCTACGTGTAAATTGGGGTACAATCTACTGTGCAGTCTGGCGGTATTTTCGTCGAACACGGTATAGTTAATTTCACCCAGCGACACCATTCGCGCCAACTCATCGGGTGACACATCTTTTTCAACGGGGTGGATTAAAATATCAATGGCGTTTTCTTCTGCTATGTTTTGTAATCGTTGATAAAAGGCCGATTCCGCATGCACATGAACCACCTTGCCGTCTAAGTCGAGCGCATTGTGTACAAGGGCATTTGCCTTTTCTCTGCGAGACATTCGGTGATAATTTGGAGGATAGCGCTGAACGAGCACCTGTTGATTCCTGATAAGATGCGGAGTGAAATGAACGCGCGCACTACGCTCTCTATTGATGGTAAGATTGGCCGCTGCAATATCCCCTACACCGGCCAATAAACTGTCGATGACCGATTCAAAATGGACAATTTTTACGTCTAATTCAAGATCGTGGTCTTTGCAAAACCAGGACAATAACTCAAATTCAAATCCCCGTGGTTGCCCTTTATAGACGTAGTAACTGCTCATGCTGTTGTCAACAAGCGCCACCAGTGTTCCGGACGTTTCTACGTGTGTGGGAATGTGCTTGATGGAATCTGTGTAGGTTTTGGCGCCTTCCACATCCGATTCAAAGCCACACGATACCAATAATTGAGATATAAAAAAACAAATAAAAAATACACTTCGATAATGCGTAAGCGTCTTTTTTCTCAGAGAAAGCAATATATTTTCAACAGCAGAATTCAATAGGTCAATAATTTACGAGAATGATTTTAAATACGATTCCAAATATAGGTCATATGTGGCAAACAATCATTTCAAATCAATGTAAAAAAGTTGAAAATACCGCTTTGAAAGTAACGCATCGGTTATATATTTGCAGCCGCTTAACGGCGAGGTAGCTCAGGTGGTTAGAGCGCAGGATTCATAACCCTGAGGTCACGGGTTCAATTCCCGTCCTCGCTACTACAAGACCCGTGTTTTTCATTTTGAAAACACGGGTTTTTTTTTGTATATTTGGTACATCAATTTTACACCGATGACCAGACTTCTTTTCCTCTTCAGCTTTTTGACAGGTGCTTTTTTTGCCCAAGGCCAATCTTTTTTCGTAGGCGGCGGTGTCAATGGCTTCTTTATCAACAACCCCACAGATGATGCATCCTCCTTTATGCGAAGGGGGTACCAGATTGGTGGAGACGTCAGTCTTGGTGAAGTGTTCTATTTGAGATCAGGCGCTTTTTTTACGGCCACACAATCCAACATTAATTTTTCAGTAGACAATGAAGATGTTTCCGGGATATTCCGTGCATCTCATTTGAGAATACCCGTAAAAGGCGGTTTGAGGTTTTACGAGAAAGATCATTTGTCCATTTTTGTTGAAACAGGTATATCAGCGATGATCAGGCTTGGCGTTGGCGGAAGTGAAACCACAGGGGAAGACCTCTCGTTTTTAGAGGACGAATACCGAGCCCACCATTGGGGCTGGGTTATTGGCGGCGGTATCCGCATCAATTTTATCGAAATATCGGTGTATTATGATGCCGGCTTAACCAGAGCCTTCAACGCTGATGGTTCAGAAAGCAGTCGGTTTGGTTTGCTGCAGTTAAATATGGGCTTTAATTTTTAGCGTGCGTAACATTCACGCATCTAAGATTTTTGACATCGTTGACTCATTTGGTTGCAATATTTTACCCAAACGCTCTGCAAAAAGTCTATACTCTCCTTCTCCCAATTGGTCAAATTCGAAATCACCATCGCTGTCTGTAAATTGGAAGCTGAGCAACTCGCCATTGAGGTCGGTGATGATCATAAGCATTCCTTCTACCGGGTCGCCACCGCCCGTGGTAGAACGTGCAGAACCACCACTTACATTTCCGCTACCGGAAGTCCCACTTGCTACTTGAAGGAAAATGGTGTCGTGGGTATTTTCCACAGTATCTGAAACCCATGTCATAGACTGCCAAGATGAGGTATTTCCTAAATAAGTAGGAAGGTTGTTTTGTGCCAAATAGCTGTGGCCGCTTTGTGGAATGGCCAATGCAGAGTACTCAACGATACCGCTGTTTGGTATATTGAAAAAATGGTCGTATCCCGTGTTAGGTCCCAATGAGTCAATAATGGAAACATAGCCTGCGGCATTGCGTCCTAAAATAATGACTGAAGCATGATCATTCACCCGATTCAAGCTACCAGCAGAGTTTACCTCTCCAAAGACAGCAAGTGTACATAATGTTAATGCCGGAACAGCAGCGCAATAACTAAACTCATCACGGTATTCAGCCCAAGTTCCGGAAACTGAATCCAAGTGGTTTATGCGAATAACTCCCGGCGACCCACAAATTTGATCATAGCGCATAGCTACGGAGTCAGCCAAATTACCGTGCCACTGGACTGTAGTAAAACCTGAATACGCATATCCGGATGGATTGACCGTATGTTTAATGATGTTGTAGGTCACATCAGCGGAAAAGGGATCGTTGCTGTTGTACGTCATTGAGGTTGTGTCAACTTCAACAAGAATGGTGTCCGGTGCACTTAAAGGAACATTGTCGATTTGCGTCACAAATGTTACATTAACCTGACCGAAAGCTGCCAGCGTGCACATGAAACTAAAAAGTAAAAATAATTTTTTCATGATGATTGGTTTTTGTTGTTTTTCCCTGTGTTGGGGTGCATACGTTTTTCGTATGTGCATATAGAACGGATGAGATGATTCACTTGTGAGTACAAAGGTGATTTTTTTTTCGATGATGCCCTCGCCGCTGATAGGAGCAAGTAGCCCGCACTATCAATCGGTGTTGTGCGCTGCTTTGCTAGAGCGACCGGCATTACGGCAATGCCATTACTCAAAGCGCAGCAGACCGACACAGTACATGTTTCAAGCTTTGATTCCGTTTTTGCGCCCTTGGTGCAGCATAGTGCACCCCCAATTATTCACCCCCCTACACAAAAACACCACTCAACCAAGC
>PXCF01000125.1 GCA_003566715.1 Cryomorphaceae bacterium
CAACGCCAAATCGCCGACGCCAAGCGCTTAGCCATTCAATTGGCGGACCAAGGCTACGTGATGCCGGCAAAGGAAAAATTCCGCGTTCTCGGTCAGCAAGCTTTGGGTATGTTTGAAGTGGGTATCCACCAAATGATGGAGGGCGGCTACATCTCTGAGCACGAAGTGAAGATGGCCCGCAAACTGGCCTACGTTATGGCCGGCGGCGACCTCAGCGAACCCACCGACGTCAGCGAGCAGTACCTTCTTGATTTGGAAAGAGAGGCGTTTTTATCGCTTTGTACCGAGAAAAAGACGTTGGAAAGAATCCAGCATATGCTGAAAACAGGCAAACCGTTACGTAATTAATTGATGTACAGCCAGGGCATGACCTGGCTATACAGAAATATATAAAAAAAACAAATTATGGAAGCATACATAGTAGCAGCAAAGAGAACGGCCGTAGGGAAGGCTAATAAAGGAGGGTTGCGATTTACACGTCCCGATGACATGGCCGCATCGGTCATCAAAGACCTTTTGAAGGATGTACCCAAACTTGATCCGCAGCGCATCGACGATGTTATTGTGGGCAATGCCATGCCGGAAGCCGAACAAGGACTCAATACAGGCCGTTTGATTTCCCTGATTGCCATGGACAATGTCGATGTGCCGGGCATGACGGTCAACCGATACTGTGCCAGTGGCTTGGAAACCATCGCTATTGCCAGTGCCAAAATTCGCTCGGGAATGGCGCATTGCATCGTGGCTGGTGGAACGGAGAGCATGAGTTATATCCCTATGGGAGGGTGGAAAGTGACGCCCAACTATCAACTCGCCAAGAGTCACGCCGATTATTACAACAATATGGGCCTTACCGCAGAGGCAGTGGCCGAAAAATACAAGGTCAGTCGCGAAGACCAAGACGCCTTCGCGCTAAACTCGCATAAGAAAGCGGTGGACGCCATCAAGCGAGGCGCGTTCAAAGACCAAATCACGCCGATACAGGTGGAGCACATTTATCTAGATGAGCGTGAAAAGCGTCAGACAAAAACTTATACCGTTGATACCGATGAAGGACCAAGAGCAGATACCAATCCTGATGCCTTGGCCAAACTTAGACCTGTATTTGCCGAAGGTGGTAGTGTTACCGCCGGAAATGCCTCGCAAACTTCTGACGGTGCCGCTTTTGTTGTGGTAATGAGCGAGCAGATGGTGAAAGAGTTAGGCTTAGAGCCCATCGCGAGACTCGTTGCTTTTGACGTGGTTGGTGTAGAGCCGCGCATCATGGGTATTGGTCCGGTCTACGCCATCCCCAAGGTGCTTAAACAAGCAGGGATGAAGCAGTCGGATATCGAGCAGATAGAGCTTAACGAGGCCTTTGCATCTCAGTCTTTGGCCGTTATTCGCGAACTAGACCTCAATCCCGATATCGTTAATGTCAATGGTGGTGCCATTGCTCTAGGACACCCCTTGGGCTGTTCGGGCGCCAAGCTCAGCGTGCAACTTTTTAACGAAATGAAGACACGTAAACAAAAGTATGGGATGGTCACTATGTGTGTGGGTACCGGACAAGGTGCAGCTGGAATCTACGAGTTATTGTAGCTCTTATATGTAAGCTTCACGCCCTATCTTTGGCGCTCCATAACCACAAACAAATTTTACAATATGGGACAACTACTCGAAGGAAAAGTTGTGCTCGTCACCGGAGCGAGCAAAGGCATTGGTAAGAGCATTGCACAAGCCTGTTGTGATCACGGCGCCTCAGTGGCGTTTACGTTTTTGTCTAACGTTGAAAAAGGTCAGGCACTGGAAGCTGAATTATCGGCCAACGGCAACAAGGTTAAAGGCTACCGCTCCGATGCATCTGATTTTGAACAAGCGCATACCCTCGTTGACGACGTGGTCAAGGAATTTGGCCGCATCGATGTGTTGATCAACAACGCCGGTATCACGCGCGACAACCTCTTACTTCGCTTGACCGAAGAAGATTTCGACAAAGTCATAAAAACCAACCTGAATTCCGCGTTCAATCTTACCAAAGCCGTTACCCGTACCATGATGAAACAACGTGTAGGCTCTATCATCAACATCAGTTCGGTGGTGGGCGTACGCGGTAACGCCGGACAGACAAATTACGCGGCCTCTAAAGCCGGTATGATTGGTTTGACCAAATCTGTTGCCCTAGAGCTTGGCTCGCGCAACGTGCGTTGTAACGCCATTGCCCCGGGCTTCATCGAAACAGAAATGACGGAAGTTCTCGATGAGAAAACTGTTCAAGGATGGCGCGACAGCATCCCTATGAAGCGTGGCGGCAACCCGATGGACGTGGCCAATGCTTGTGTATTCCTCGGCTCAGATATGTCGGCCTATGTGACCGGACAAGTCCTGAACGTCTGCGGGGGAATGCTGACCTAATAGATAAGTTTAACCGTCGGTATGATTCAATTTGCGTATCCCGTTTGGGCCTTGTTCATTGCTATTGCAGCTGCACTGGGCTTGGTGTACGTTACCTATCGACCGTCATCCAATGTATTTTCACCCGCAAAGCGCCTCACGTTAGGTGCTTTGCGGTTTTTTTCGCTCTTGCTGGTCATTTTTCTCATTTGGAAACCACAGGTGAAAAAGACCGTACGTGAAACCCAACCGCCCATCATTGCGGTGGCACTCGACCAGTCGCGTTCGATGACACTACATCTGTCTGATACGCTTAACGCCTACGCCGATGTGCAAGACAAGCTGCAAAGTATCTTAGGCAATGCCTTTGAACTTGACTATATTGGTTTTCACGAAAACGTTTTCCCCTTCGATACCCTTAGCTTTTTGGGCAATGAAACAGATATTTCAACTGTTTTGCTTTACGCATCCAAGCGCTACACACCCGAGCGATTGGCGGCGGTGCTCTTACTTACCGACGGGATTTCCACCACAGGGACGTCGCCTTCAGTGGTAGGTAACGCCTTTGAATCTCCGGTATATGCGATGGTCTACGGCGATACTTTGCCCACCACCGACGCCACGGTAGAAAGGGTGGTGCACAACAGTTTTGTATACGCCGGCAATCAGCTGGAAATCATGGCTGATTTGACTTTTTTGGAGAGTGATGGACAACGACCAACCGTTCGCATTCTGCGCGGCAACGAAGAAGTTTACCGCCAAACACTTGATCCGATAGAAGGAGAGCGCGTCTTTCGTCGCATTCAAACCAATGTGCCATCTTCGCAGCAGGAAGGTCTGCTCAATTACACCCTGGAAATTGAGCCCATGGAAGGGGAGACCTATCTCACCAATAATTCCCGTCGTTTTTACGTCAACGTGATGCGACAAAAGAAGCGCATCCGCATCATAGCCGGTTCGCCACACCCGGATTTGGGCGCCATTCGACTGGCATTAGACCAGTTGGAGCATTACGACGTAGACATTGCCATTGGCGATGAAGCTTCACCCCAAGACGCTGATATAATCGTGTTGCACAATTACAAGCTCTCCGCCGCGGAAAAAGACTATGTGCAGAAACAACAGACCGGCGTCTTACACATCCTCGGTCCGCGCAGTGATATCGATGGTTTGTCAGACGTGATTAAAGTAGAAGCATCGGGCGATTTCGAGCGCATACGTCCTTCCTTTAACAGCAATTTCACCTCTTTTCGCTTGGATGATTGGTGGATGACCAATGGGGGAGAGTTACCTCCTTTGCAATCCTACTTTTCTAAGGGCACTGTGGTAAGTGGCGCTGACGTCATGGCATCGTCGATGATACAAGGTATTGTCACCGAGCGACCAGCCATTGTTAACGGTACGGTGGATAACCTCCCCGTGATGGTGGTTAACGGATTGGGCATTTGGCAGTGGCGCATGTATGCATTTCGGGAAACCGGCAGTCACAATATGTTCAATCAGTGGATGTCTTCATTTTTCCGTTACCTCGGTTCGGTACAGCGCAAAGAGCGCTTGCAACTCTTTCACGCCGAACGCATGCGGGAGGGACAAAGCATCAACATCGATGCCCGTGTGTACGATGCGGCCTTTGAGCCGACCACTTCGGCAGAGGTTACGCTGGATATCATGCAAGAGGGCGAGGTGCTTTACAATTATACCTTTTCTCCTTCGGTCAACAAGTACAAATTAAATATTAAGGGTTTGCCTGCCGGGACTTATACCTATGAGGCACGAGCCAAACTGGGCAATGAAACCTTTCGCGCCGCCGGCAATCTCATTGTTGAACCCTACGAAGCCGAATTTGTCCACACCACCGCCAGAATCGATGAGATGCGCGCATTGGCTAAAGTCACCGGTGGCATGGCTAAGACTTATGCCGAAGTAGATGCTTTGGTCGATGCCATGAAGGGCATTAAGGCAAAATCAGTCATTAAAGAATACCAAAAACGATCGCCGCTCATCGACTTTTGGTGGTTATTGTTGTTACTTTTGCTCAGCTTGTCGGTTGAGTGGTATCTTCGCCGAAGAGCAGGATCTTATTAATCTTGTCAATTAAAATCGAAAAATGTCATTGTTATGCCTAGAAAAAGTTCAGTATTGTTAATAGCAGGCGCCGTTGGGCTTCTTGTACTCGTTATATTGTGGAACAGCATCACCACCGTGATTGAGTCCGGGGAAAAAGGCGTTATCTTTCGTCCGTTTAGCGGCGGTTTGGATAAAGAACGTCAGTTAGCACAAGGTTTTCACCTAATTGCACCTTGGAACGAAGTATTCAAATACGACGTGAAGGTTCAAGAAGCAACCAGCGTTATGGAGGTCTTGAGTAAAAATGGTTTGACCATCCGCTTGGAAGTTTCCTATTGGTACCGCGCTGACGAAAACCGCATTGGTTTCTTGCACGACGAGATTGGGTTAAATTACCACTCAAAAATTGTGGCTCCCGCTCTTCGATCCGCCACCCGTGAAATCATTGGTAAATATCTACCGGAAGAATTGTACTCCAGTAAACGTGAGATCATTGAAGATGAAATGCTCAATCGTGCCCGTCGAACCATGGAAGGTAAGCACATAATGTTAGACGACGTCCTTATCCGCGATGTATCATTACCGCGTTCACTGCAAGATGCAATTGAGAAAAAGCTCAAGCAAGAACAAGCCTCTCTCGAGTACGAATTCCGTATCGAGCAAGCCGAGAAGGAAGCTCAGCGTCAGCGCATTGAAGCTGAGGGTAAAGCTGCTGCCAACAATATTGTTAGCCGCTCCTTGACCGAGTCTATCCTCAAAGAAAAGGGCATCTTAGCTACCATAAAGTTGGCTGAATCAACCAACGCCAAGGTCGTAGTGGTAGGTTCCGGTAAAGATGGATTACCGCTGATATTGGGTAATAACTAGAGATTATCGCACAAAAAAATGGCCTATGGTTGCTTTTGTTTAAGTAACTATAGGTCATTTTTTTGTGCGCTTAAACCATTTGAGGAGCAACCGCTCAGATTATCTTAGAAAGCCATTTCTACATACGCCAATAAGAAGTTTGCTACAGGGAAATGTTTGGCTTTCATCTATTGATTAATCGTGATTGGATGTTTTGTTATCTACATCCTTTGTATCACAACACGTTTTGTTTCAATAGCTCTATGGTATTGGTCATAAACCACCACCAAATAAACACCTTGAGGAAGTTGTGTCACATCAACAACGCTTTGTGTGTTGATTTGCTCAATAACTTTTTGTCCGTGCATGTTGGTGACCCCAATGTATGCAGCGTGAAGGGGAAGGTTGTCTACCATCAAAACATCGGTTGCGGGATTGGGGTAAACTTGTATTTGGTCGGCAGTGTGCACTTCTACATCCAATCCTTGATCTAAAATGGAAAATACCGGACTCAAGTTGTAGAAAATGCCATCTTGTGCTTTGAGCATGATTCGTCCGCTGCTTGAAGTGCCAACATTTCTAGGTAAGTAAATCATACCAAATCCGGTGTTGGGTACCGAGCCTAAAAAGAAAGGAAAGCTTCGCGCATTGTCAATACTTAGGTAAACATCGAGCGTTTGGCAGTTGATGGGCGCAGTAGTTGTATTACCGGGATCCCACTGAATGATGTTGATTGCATTGGTGAAAAAAGGTGTTTGAGCGTCCGGACTAATAACTTCAAAGGGTTCGTTGCCAACAACGTTAAGTGTAACGGCTTCCCAAGAAATAGCCCCACCAGCCGCATGATTGTCGCGTGCAGTTGCTCTAAAGCGCAACGTACGTTCTCCAAAAGTCAGTCTTTCCCCTAAAACATTCGATCCAAGGGCTACGGATCTAAACATAGGAAGGTAGCGCGTACCTTCATTCTCAGGGGTGAAACTGCGATATATGGGACCTCTGTCTTGGGTTTGTGACGGACTTGAGGGTCCTAAGTCGTATTGTTCCCAGACCAAAGTCCAAGGGTCATTTTCCGAATCGCTGACATTTGCCGAAAGAAAAAAGGGTGTCTCCACAGGGATATTCACGTTGGGTAAATTCGGGGTAATGGTTGGAGCGCTATTGCCTGTAGGGACTTTCATCGCGCAACTATTTCCAAATGAATTGAACGCAAAATTGTTCATCTGTAACAACGAATGATGATGAAAGTAATCGTCGGATTGATTTTGTAGATTAGGGGCACAAATGCCGGCATATCCCATGATGGTCGATGCACTAAATGGTTCAAATGCTGAACTAGATGATCGCTGACAGCTATTGTTTTGTGTGTGTGTGGCACCAAATTGATGTCCGATTTCGTGGGCAACATAGTCAATGTCATAAGGGTCGCCAACGGGATTAGCCAATCCGGTAACACCTCGAGCTTTATTTGCGGTACATACACACTGTAAGGTTGCTAAACCACCAGCGCCGGTTGAAAAGGCGTGGCCAATGTCGTAGGCATTAGACCCGATGCGGCTGTTGATCACGGATCCATTCACGCTGATCATTTGGGTAGAACTATTGTTATTAAATGGATCGGTGCTGCTATTGAGAAAAATTAGTTGATCGTTGTCTGCAACCAGTTCGAGCGTGATGCCGGCATCGATTTCATAAACAGAATTTACGCGATTTACTGTGTTAACAATGGCAGCCATCACCGATGAAATGGTTCCTCCGTGATACTGGGCATAATTGGATGTAGTGGCTACGGCCAAACGATATTTGTTGATTTCATTCTCTACCATAACGTTAGACTCTGATTCGACATCAAATCCAAATTCATCTTCAATGTCTTCGTCGACCCCACAAGACCACGGTGCCTTACCTTTCAATTGTGCTCTTCGATACACCACTCTTGGCGACTCCGCCGACACATCGGTAGGGTCTATATAATAACGAATTCCCCGGTCAACAATCACGGCTCTAAACCCGGTGTGAGGATTGTAATCAAAATATAAGATGGCGCCGTTTTCATCTCTTCCCTTTCCCGTAAAGATATCGGGAAATTTGGTGTTTAAATCCTGGTGCATGGTGTAGGAGGGAAGCGGGGTGAATGTGCCAATTCTGTCTTCAGACCATTGAATTTTTATACTTGTGCGTTTATCCTCTTGAGAGAATTGACGGAGTGTTTCAATATCCCGTTCGTGATCAATGGAAGAGAAGAATGTATTGCTTTCTACAGAGATATATGTAGAAGCTGTTCGTTCGTTATCTGAAAATAGTCGAGTAACCTGCTGGGCATATGCATTTGACATCAGCAGAAATAAACCTAAAATCAGTAAGTTTGAAAACTTTTTTATACCGTTCATCTTAATTACTTTTACGGCCATAAAATTACGGCTAAATGCCTTAATGAATGAATGGCTTGAAATTTCTAATAATTTTTTGTTAATCAGTCTGTTGTAAGTTAATATGCTTGCCTGCAGAAAACATTGTTGGTTTTAAGTCAGGTGAAACACGTGATTTTATTGTTTTGTAGTACCAGATAGTAATTTGCTTAAAATAAATATATCTATGAAAAAGATTTTGGTTGCCAACCGCGGAGAGATTGCCTTGCGAATCATGAAAACAGCCCGCGAGATGGGTATTGCCACGGTAGCTGTTTACAGTGAAGCCGATGCCACTTCGCCGCACGTGCGCTATGCAGATGAAGCGGTGTGTATTGGTCCACCGGCTTCTGGTGAAAGCTACTTGCGTATGGATAAAATTCTTCAGGTTGCCAAAGATACACAGGCAGATGCCATTCACCCAGGCTACGGTTTTCTCAGTGAGAATGCAACCTTTGCGGATGAAGTGCAAAACGCCGGAATTATTTTTATAGGACCAAACGCGCACTCTATGCGCACTATGGGGGACAAGCTTTCTGCCAAAGATGCGGTTGCCAATTACGACATCCCTCTGGTGCCGGGTTCCGATGGTGAGGTAAACGATCCAAGTGTTGGTCGTGATATTGCCAAAAACATCGGTTACCCCGTTCTTATCAAGGCTTCTGCCGGAGGTGGTGGTAAGGGGATGCGTATCGTTTACGATGATGCCTCGTTTGTAGAGCAAATGCAGCTGGCCATCAACGAGGCAAAATCTGCCTTTGGCAATGGTGCTGTGTTTATTGAAAAATTTGTGGAAAACCCACGCCATATTGAAATTCAGGTACTGGCAGATACACACGGTAATGTCGTTCACCTGTTTGAGCGGGAGTGTAGCATTCAGCGCCGTCACCAAAAAGTGATCGAAGAAGCGCCTTCCTCTGTATTGACGCCCGAACTCCGCCAAACTATGGGAGATGCGGCGGTAAAAGTTGCCAAAGCATGTGATTACATTGGGGCGGGTACGGTAGAGTTTTTGGTTGATAAGCACCTGAATTTTTACTTCCTAGAAATGAATACCCGCTTACAAGTGGAGCACCCGGTTACCGAATTGATTACCGGATTAGACCTTGTAAGAGAACAAATTCGTGTAGCTCGAGGAGAAACGTTAGGGTATAAACAGTCAGATATTCGCATGACGGGACACGCCATTGAAGCGCGCGTTTATGCCGAAGACCCCAGAGAAAACTTTATGCCTTCTACCGGTAAACTTCAGGTCTACCGTCTGCCCAGCGGTCCTGGCGTTCGTGTAGATGATGGATTTGAAGAAGGCATGCAAGTGCCCATCTTTTACGATCCTATGCTGAGCAAATTGATCGTTTACGCCCAAGACCGAGAACAAGCCATGGATAGAATGATACGTGCCTGTAGAGAATACGAAATTCACGGTATCCAGCATACCCTTCCTTTCGTGTCTTATGTAATGAAGCACGAAGCGTTTCGCAGTGGGAGTTTCGATACGAATTTTGTGAAAGATTGCTTTACGCCGGAAGATTTGAACGTTGTTTCAGATAACCTGGCCAATGACGCTTCTGCAATAGTGGCACATTTGTTGGAAAATCAAGAAGCATCAGCAACCATTAAAGCGTCAAGCAATGATTCAGGTCTTTGGAAGATTAATCGTCGTCGTTAGCATACTATTGCCTGCGTTGACTTTCGCACAGAGCGAAGACAGCATTTTTTCCTACCAACAAAAAAATCGTCGCGACTTATCTCGTGGGTTGGTGATTGATGGCGATACCATTTCATTGCAGATACTCGACGAAGTGTTGCTGTTTGACGAACCATCTTTCAGCAGTGCAGAAGCACGTAGGCGATATGAGATTCTCAAGCGAAAAGTTATAAAAGTATATCCGTACGCCGTCATCGCCGGTGATAAATTGGATTCTTTAAACTTTGCCTTGTCGCTAATTTCCAAGAAAAAGCAGCGTAAACGCTATATCAAAGAGTTTCAATCCTACTTGGAGGAAGAGTTTGCCGATCAACTGAAGAAATTGACACGCTCGGAAGGGCAGATTCTCAATAAGTTGATATACCGTGAAACAGGTCGTTCAACCTACGAATTGATTAAAGATCACCGCAGTTTTTTAAAAGCCTTTTGGTACAATACCATGGCCAATTTTTATGATATTAGCCTCAAACGACCATACCAACCCGATAGCGATGAAGAGGATGAACTGATAGAGATCATTCTCAATAAAGCCTTCCTCGAAGGTAAATTAAAAGAAAGAGAACCTAAGGTTTTTACCAAAGACGATTTTCCGGAACTTGTACGCTAATTCTAAGAAGTAAATGACCCACATTGATTGGATTGTACTGGCCGTTACTCTTGTGTTTATCGTGTTCTACGGTGCTTATAAAAACATGCGCGTACGCAGTGAAGGTGGGTTTTTAAGAGGAGAAGATCAAAGTTGGTTTACCATGGGAGTTTCTGTAATGGCTACGCAAGCAAGTGCCATTACGTTTCTCAGTGCGCCCGGACTTGGCTATGAATCCGGATTGCGGTTTGTGCAGTTCTATTTTGGCTTACCCCTTGCGATCATCATCGTGTGTGCATTCTTCGTACCGATGTATTACAAACTCAATGTGTTTACTGCTTACGAGTTTTTAGAGAAACGCTTTGATGTTCGCGTGCGCTTGTTTACTGCGTTTTTGTTTTTGGTGCAAAGAGGACTGGCCGCCGGGATTACCATATTTGCGCCGGCGCTTATTTTGAGCACCATACTTGGTTGGCGCCTTGACTTGACATGCATAGTTGTCGGCCTACTGGTCATCGTTTATACGGTTTCCGGTGGCACCAAAGCTGTAAGTATGACCCAGAAATGGCAAATGGGCATCATTATGCTGGGCTTGGTCTTTTCTTTTGTTTTGCTGTGGGGAGATATTTCCAACCATCTGAGTTTTAAAGACACCATTCAATTTGCCGGTACACTGGATAAAATGAAAGCCATTGACTTTTCCTGGGATTTGAGTGAGCGATATACCGTGTGGAGTGGGTTGACCGGTGGATTTTTCTTGGCCTTATCTTACTTTGGTACCGATCAGAGTCAGGTTCAACGCTACTTGGGCGGGAAGAGCATTGCTGAGAGTAGGGCAGGATTGCTATTTAATGCAGTTTTGAAAATTCCTATGCAGTTTTTTATTCTATTCATTGGTGTATTGGTGTTTGTCTTTTTTACCATAGAAAAACCGCCATTACACTTTAACCAAACAGCTGTAGAGTTGCTATCCGACTCAGCGGTGCAAGAAGTCCAACTGCGCGAAGCAAAATTTGAGCGCATTCACAATGAGATACAACGAAATCGCATTTGGTGGACAGACCCCAGCATGAGGGAAAGCATTGCGCCTCAATTGCAGTCGTACATTCAGCAGGAGCAAAAGCTTCGCAATGAAGTAAAAACCATCATAGCCAGGGAGCAAGAAGAGGCCAAAGACACCAACTATGTCTTCTTGTATTTTGTGCTCAATCATTTACCCATTGGTGTGGTGGGACTCATCATAGCCATGATTCTCAGTGCGGCGATGAGTAGCACGGCCGGTGAGTTGAATGCACTTACCACCACCACCGCAGTCGACTTTTATCAGCGCTTAGGTAAGCGGGAAGCCACACTTAAAGTCTCAAGGTTAATGACAGCAGGTTGGGGGGTGTTGGCCATTATTTTTGCGATGCTGGCCAATTTGTTTGATAACCTCATCGAAATGGTTAACCTTCTAGGGAGTCTCTTTTACGGGACCATTTTAGGGGTATTCATCGTAGCGTTTGTCTTTAAAAAGATCAAAGGTTCATGCGTGTTTCCTGCGGCTATAATTTCTCAGTTGGCCGTACTTCTGTTGCACTTTTGGCAAACAGCTGGTGGCCCTCAGGTAGGGTACCTCTGGTATAATCTTGTGGGGTGTGTATTGGTGGTGGTTTTATCCTTTGTATGTCAGTTGTTCATTCGAACCAGTAAATAATGGATCAATCATTAACGATTATTTTGACCGGAATAGTGGCCTTGTTGTATGTGGTACAGCTAACCTATGTTATACGTTTTCTGCGTTTTAAGCCATTAAAATTCGAAAACAAAGAACCTTTGCCTCCCATATCAGTCGTAGTCGTTGGTAGAAATGAGGCCAACAACTGGGTAAAACTCATTCCAGTTTTACAAAACCAATCACACCAGACCTTTGAGATTGTGGCTGTCAGCGATCGCTCCTACGACGATAGTGTTGAGATTATATCCAAGTTTATGGTAGAAGATACCCGTATTCGTTTGGTTGATGTCGAAGATAACGAAACCTTTGCTGGTGGAAAAAAGTATGCTTTGACCTTGGGAATCAAAGCCGCTCGCTATGAACACCTGTTGTTTATCGATGCCGATTGTTTGCCCGTAGACGAACATTGGATTCGTGAAATGGCCAAAGGGTTTTCAAAAGGCGACATTGTTTTGGGCTTTGGCGATTATCAGGCATATCCCGGTTTTTTAAATCGTCTCATTCGTTGGGAAACCCTCCATACGGCAATGATGTACTTTTCCGCAGCTTTCTCAGGGAATGCGTATATGGGTATTGGTCGCAATCTGGCGTACACCAAGTCACTGTTCTTTGCCGTCAAAGGTTTTTACGAGCACATGCACCTACCTATGGGCGACGACGATTTATTTGTAAACAAAGCGGCAACCATTGCGCCAACTGTTTGGGTAACCTCCACCAAAACCATAAGTGAGCCCAAACAGACATGGAGAGCATGGTGGAAGCAAAAGCGTCGACATATGGCTTCTTCAACTTTATACCGGAAGCATTCTAAACTTTACCTTGCAATCTTCGGGATGAGTAAGGTTTTTTTGTATATTGGATTGCTGCTGCTGTTGTTCACTTTTCTCGCACCGGTCGCTGCCATGTTGTTGTTTTTATATATTGGCATGGTTTCTTTGAGTATGTGGCACATTGGTAAGCATTGGAAAGTGGGAACAACGGCGTTATTTTCCATTATCATAGATCCGCTACTCATCGTGCTACAAGGACTCTTAATGTTACAAAACTATTTCACTTCACCCCCCAAAACATGGAAGTAAACATCATTGATTATTTGACGGAGACTTTTTCTCTGAACGAGAAGCAGCGCCAACAATTTGAGGCATTGCCGGACCTATATCGCCATTGGAACGAGCAAATCAACGTCATCAGTCGCAAAGACATCGATAACCTCATGGAACGTCACGTATTGCACGCTTTGGCCATTGCTCTGGTCATCGATATTCCAGACGGCAGTAAGGTTATGGACATTGGCACCGGCGGCGGTTTTCCCGGTATTCCATTGGCCATCTTGTTTCCCAACGTGCATTTTCACTTGGTAGATTCCATCGGAAAGAAACTAAAGGTGGTAGAAGCTGTCGCCGAAGAGATAGGGTTAAACAATGTTACAACCGAGCACAATCGAGCTGAAAAGGTTCAGCAAAAGTTTCACTACATCGTGAGTCGTGCCGTGACCAATTTGACCGATTTTGAACGATGGACGCGAGGTAAAATCGAGAAAGGAAGGATGCATCCAGATTTTGCCAATGGTATTTTTTATCTCAAAGGCGGCGACCTTAGAGATGAACTCAAACCGTTTAAAAAGCGCAGCAAATTGTTTCCCATCAAAAAGTATTTCCATCAACCCTTTTTTGACGAGAAGTACGTTGTTTATGTGAGAAATGAAAAATGACCCTTCATAACCCTCAAACAACGTCCATAATTATAATAACACATCTCCCCCCAAAACCAATCATCAATCTAAAATCAGTCATCTGAAATCACCCAACAGCATTGGCGTTAACCATTTCCGTTCTACTTTTGTACTATGAGTAATAAGAACCGCAGACATACCAAGACGCAGCAGATGGTGTTGGATTATTTTGAAAATACGGATGGTGCTGTGTCTCATGAAATGGTAGAGAAGTCGTTGGGGGATAGCATGAATCGTGTAACCATTTATCGCATACTCAATCGGTTTGAGGAAGATGGTATTGTTCATAAGATTGTGGGTGATGACGGAGTCTCTTACTATGCACGTTGTGAAAGTGCCTGCGATCACGACCACCATCACGACAATCATATTCACTTTCGCTGCGAAAAGTGTAACAGCATCAATTGTTTGGAGCAGTCAATTTCAATTGATCTTCCCAAAAATTATCAAATGACCAATATTAATTTTTTGATTACAGGCATTTGTGCATCATGTAACAAAGAATAATAGAATGTCAAATTGTTTTCTTTAGTGTTAAATATTCACCTTTAAAAATGTGGGTTTATCATAAGTGTCTGATTTGTAGACGCAGATTTCATTCGTTGTTTTGATTCAGAAATAATGGGGCTTGTTTAGTTAAAATATTTTATTATATTTGACTCGAAAACAACCTCACTCCACTCAAATGTCTGATGATGACAGTTCCCCTTATGGTATCAAGATTAATTCAATAGGTAGTGCACTTCCGGCCTCATCGGCTTTACTTGCCGATGCATTGTCATGTTCACCTGAATTAATAAGTCGCGCTGTCTACACAGCGCCTTCCCAGCTATTTTCATCGCTTGACTTTAAGACAGCTGAAAAAGCGCACGATGTCTTATCTAAGTTAGGCTTCGATGTTGAAATCACCCGTGGAAAGTCTGAAAAAGAAGAGGAAAAACGCTTGTTTGACATCGCCGTTTATTTGTCTTCTCCATTAGATTTAACAAAAGTTGTAAAGGAGCTATCGGTTTTTCTAGGACTGCATGAATCGCAAGTACAAAATATGCTGATGGCCTTTCCTCCCTTGGTTTTAGGTCATGTATCTCAGAGTACCGTTGATGCTATTTCCAACAGGATTCCGCAGGCTCAGGTATTCGCCTATAACCCCAATGAAGGACATTATTATTCACGTCTTATTAATGTCAAAAAAGAGAACGTAACCAATGACTCGTCTATACAATGTCATCAAATTGGTGATGACGTATTTATTGAAGGTTTGAGCTTTGAGCAGACAAAGCGGTTTTGGCGTCAGTTCAACAGCAAATGTCAGGTTTTACACCATTCACTTTTACGTGCTGAGTTGGTTGCTTTAAAAATTGATCGCAGTGAGTCTAAAGCGATTGATTATTTGATTAATTGCGTTGGAATGCCAGAGGCGTTTGTAAACGCGATTGATACATATTTACCACTAAAACTTTATGAGCCAAGACCGATTTCAATCTTAAAAGAAGAGATTAATCAATTAAAGGACATCGGGATATATTGTGAATTGGTTCCTTTATGGGAGGATTTTTCTAGATTACATCTTACGTCTGTAAGTGTCAAAAATATGGAGGCCATCAACAAAATACTCCGAACTTTTTTTGCAGAAGAATACAGCTTACTAAATACAAAACATAATAATCGCGATACCTTTCATGTGTTTTCTGAAAAACCTACACTACTAAACTACTTTGCCGAAGAGCTTCTTTCACAAAACGGTTGCGATGTTATTGTCGAACCAAGCATGAGGCTTAAAATTAATCATTTAAAACGTTTAGAATTTCATGAAAACACCGTTTAAGAATAACACATTACACCTGGGCATTGCCGAGAAGGGGAAAATATTAACCCTTGATGGCAATTATCCACTCGCTCTCCATTATTTTAGAGAAGCCATAAGATTGTGTTCGGAGGGCGAAGGCGCTGATGTGTTTTTCCAGCATTACAGTCAGTGTGTTATGGAGGTATTAGAACACATGAGTGCATATGATGAAGTATTGGATTACTGCGATAAGGTTGTCCATCATCTTGACGTTAAAGTACAATCGGATTTTTCCAATAAGTTGTTGGCGTCAACCCTAGAAAGAGCTGGTATACAGTGTCTTTATCTGGGTGATGTAGATAGTGCACGGGTATATTTTGATTCTGCTCAAAAGAGAATCGGTAAAGGGCGGTTGCCAATTACCGATCGTTTGCTGTTTTGGTTGATAAGAGGTTATGCCATCACAAAGAAACAGATTGTTGACTTGCAGAAAAAAAATGGATATTTTGTCATTGATAAAAGTAAGTTGAGACCGGATATTGCGATTGACTTACCCTCTCATAATGCGCCATTCTAAATCAATAAACACTCCTAAATCAAATCACTATGAGACAAGCTAAAATTATGCAAGAAGGTGCCAACGTTCTTCAACAGGTTGACGTTAGCGACATTTTCACGTCTTTGGCTTTGGGCATTGCAGAAGCTCAAGAACGATTAGACGATAATTCTATCAAGCAGATTTTGCGGTTGACGGACAAACAAGTTGCCGGTAAATCTTTAATTGAGCTCGGGTTCGTGCCTGCTTTTTACCATTTTGATTACGCCGACATAAGTGCTTCCATTCAATTGAAAATGGCGGTAAAAACGTCCATGGATTTAGGAATAAAAGCGAGAGTTGAATTTGCTAGATCAAGAGGGTATGATGAATCATTTCTTGAATTACTCAACGAAAGCAGACAAGAGAAGAAGAGAACCGAATTTAAAAGCAGTCGGACGTTCCTCATCAACTCAAATTCTTCAGAACGGATAGATTACCAGAATAGAACCATACAAATGGATCAGTCGTCCGGCTCTATTGAAAAGGTGGAGATGATGAAAGATGAGATGAGAAATTCGGAAAAAATAGACCGAGTAGAAGTGGATGTGATTGATAGAGAGGAGATGCGTAGTTCATCGGAAAGTTCTGAAGTCGTTGTTACCAAAAGAGATGGCTATGGAATGATTTATATTCCCAACAGAAAAGCCAAGACCGCCTTGCTCAAGGTTCACCAGTATCCTGATGGCGAGCAAGTACACCAAATAGGTGAACAAATTAATTATAAAATCAAGACCTCGTTCCAAGCTACACTTGAAGGTTTAAAGGCATTGGCTGCTAATGGAGGTTTAGGAACGGACGCTAAAGTAGTCGGATGCAAAAGAAGTGTAGCTAACGACACAGTAGGTGGCTTTTCGGTTTTCTTTGGACATGACAAAGACAGAGTAAATGAGAATTTTTCCGATAACGATGTCAATAATGATGGTGTTTTTGATCAAATAAATGCTTTGGCAGACATACTTTTAAAAGATTCATCTATAAATGTTGAGATTGTAGGGTATACAGATAGCACGGGAAAAGAGGCCTACAATCAAGGTTTAGGTAAGAGAAGAGCGGAACGTGTAAAAGACCATTTGGTTGCCAGGGGGGTACCCCCTGCTCGGGTAAGGACCAAAAGCATGGGGGAAATTCCCGCTAGAGAAAAAAACGGGGATGGACAACACGATGAGAACTATCGACGTGTGGATGTGCTTTTGCCTCATACCGCCGATTTCTTTCACATTCAGGGAAGTAATGTTAATAAAGGAGGTGTGGTCGAGCCGGAGTTTTCTTCTGAAAGCAAGTACGGTATCATATCCGTTATGTCAAAAATACCAGCCACTGATAAAAATGTTTCATTTGAATACGGAAACCGATCTTTTGAGGCAGATGCTAAAAGTGCTGAGGATTTTTTACAAAAAGAAACCAGTATTCAAGGTTTTGATGAAACCTTTTCCTCAGAAGTACATAATGAGGTAGTGTATTTGCTCAGTCACTCAGCTAAACTGCAATTTACTTCTTACAGTAACGAGTCGGAAGACATCAGCATTCAATCTTCAAGGAGTGAGGTAGGGACTGAGTCTGGTACAGAAAACACCCTACTTGTTGACGAAACAGTAAACAGCAGGAGTCGATTGCGTAATGACGCCGGAGCTTCTGAAGAAGAGTCCACCTTTGCGGTTGGAGCATCTGTAGATTTTCGCATGTCTCGACAATTTGAAATGGAAGTGACAGGCAATTCTTCGATGTCGGCTAGATTGTCTTCTGTGCCACCGCCGGATGCCTTTACCGAACATATTCGCAAAACACTCAATGGTGAAGCGTAGATTATGAGTGCCATTAATACCATAACAGATACGCTGACCAACACACCACTGCCGTTGATGGTCGAAAAACTCGGGTTGTCAATTGCTCAGGCACAAGCTGCGCTGGATGACAACACCATTAAAATGATATCAACACTGGTGGATAAAAAGGTGGATCTTGGAGGAAAGCCATATAGTCTTTTGGCGCTTGGCTTTGTACCAACCTTCTACGCTTTTACCGAGGCGACGATTGAGGCAAGGTTGGAGTTTTCAATGACCGAGTCCGAATCTTTGTCTGTCGGAGGCGAGGTGTCTGCCGAAATTGGGGTGGTAGCCGTGTCTGTTAATGCGTCTTATGCCAGAAAATACGAGCAATCTGCCAGTGGCTCCTCAGCCATTTCGGCACGACTGATTTCTTTACCGCCTCCTGAAGCTTTTCTAGAAGTTTTACGAGCATTGGATGAAAACGACAATTGATTTTTTTAACCCTGTAAACACTTAATCACATGTTACCAAGAAGAAGAAGAACAAGCGTGGGACAAGAACTGCTCGACGTCCCCATGGGCGATATGATTCGCGATATGGCTTTTGCTATAGCAGAAGCGCAGATTAAATTAGATGAAAACTCCATCAATGTTGCCGAAATGATGGGAGGAATTAGAACGACAGTAACTGAAACCCCAGAAGGTGAAGAGCATGTTGAAGTGCACGACAGCCGGGTGTTTTTTGGAAGAGAAACGGTTACGAAAGCAGAAGCAGTGGCCATTCTTAACAGTAATGCCGATCCAAAAACCATACAATCTGTTAAAGGTGAATTAGAGAGTAGTGATTACACCGGAGGTGGAGAAGATCCTTACGTTGTAAAAGAAGGCGTAGCCAATCAAACCATAACCATTCCACGCAGAATGTCTATGATGGAACTGGGTTTTACACCGACGTTTTATCAATTTGTAGACACCATTATTGAAGTAAAAATGAGTATTAAATTTACTCAGGAAGTCGAGCGTGGACGCACGACGTCGGATAGGAGCAGGGATTCTTCCATGGAAGGTAAAGCGTCTTTCAGTTTTCGGAGAGGTTTAAGTGCCGGAGGCTCTCGCAAAGTAAATACCTCACAAGTCAATGCATCCTACTCTCAAAAGTACAGCTATTCTGCAGAGGGTTCCAGTCTTTTGCGAACCAAATTGGTGCCCATACCACCTCCATCTGTACTTGAAGAGCGAATTCAGAGAATGATGGACAATGAGTTTTCCGATAACGAGGAAAACAACTAGTAAGCTTTAATATCGCCATATTATGAACATTGGTAAGGAATTACTAAACGCCCCCCTGCCCGAAATGGTGCAGGGTTTAGGCGTTGGTATAGCTGAAGCTCAGTTTGCACTCGACAAAGTTTCTGTTCGTATCGCCCAGAAAATGGCGGGCATGGCAGAGGACAAAGACGGAAAAATGGTTTTTGATGAAAAATCACTGATTAAACTCAGAGAGGACCTGCCTGCGCAGAGCCTGTTGTCGCTGGGATTTGCTCCAACCTTTTACCAATTTGTAGACACCATTATAGAAGTGAAAATGGCGGTATCAATGAGCAGAGAGCGTGAAGCAAGTGCTTCTGTAAGTGCTAGTGTGTCAAAGTTTATGGTTGCTTCGGCATCGGTAAATGCCAGTTACTCTCAAAAGTATCAATATGGAGCGGAAGGCTCTAGTTTGCTGCGAACAAAATTAGTTACCGTTCCTACGCCGGCTGTTTTTGAACAGCAATTAAAGTCTATCATTGAAAACCAATCAACATAGGATAATGGCCAAGCATTGGAAACATCATATTCCTAAAACGTCTGAGCCTTATTTAGACTTAGAAGATTTGACGCGACAAGTTCCCGGCTTTCAAGATTTGCTCGAAGAGCGAAAGTCTCTGGAGGAACAAATGTCTGCGATGACCAATAAAACAGAAAGCCGTCAACTTCCTTTCGAACCGGATATTCCCAGTATGTCGGAGCAAAGAAGGCGTTATCAGGCTTGGGCAAAGAAAAGAGAACAGGCTCAACAAAAACTTAAGATTAACCGCCAACCAAAAGAAAAAAACGAGGATAAAATCATCTCAAAAATAAAACGGAGCCGTAAAAAAGCTAAAAACGTTGATCATTTTATTTCAAAGATCAATCGCCGTCGAAAAAAAATCCAGGATGGTCTGTTATTGGTACATGACAATCGCTTTTCCGTAGGCTTTGAAGCAAAGCGCTCCAAACGAGAAGACTTGACCAGTAATGAATCAAAACCCAGAGAAGCTAAGCGGTTAGCTACTAAACTAGATAAAGACTTTCGACAATTGTCTGTTGAGGATATTAAGACCAAAAAGCCAAAAGAAAAGATTTTAGGTTTTGTTTCTCAGGTTATATCTAAAACAAAATCAGATATATCACCTAAGAAAGCGTTGCTAAAACCCAAGGGGTTCCAAAACCTCATGGAAGATGTCAGCGATAAAAAGAAAGCAGCTAGTGAATCACTTCGCTTTAATCGTCCTAAGCTCGTTAAGCCTCAAGTTACACGAAAGCTGATTGATCCTTTCTTTAAAGTAGAAATGGGTGATTTCAAAACGGATGATATTGGATTACAAGACGATTTTTCTATGAATATTGACGATTTAACACGCGACATCAAGAAACGAAGTGATTCAGATACGTGGTCTTTAAACCGCGATAAAAAGAAATTTCAATTATGAGTGATCAATCAGAAAAACACACCTTTGCTTTACAGCACATACTTTCAGGGATAGCTGAGGGACTAAATACTGCCCAGGAGAACTTACGCGATGTGGCACCTTATGATTCATTTGGCAGACCCAACACCATGTACCAGTTGCCATATCTTGACTTTGATCTCAAGGTGACAACCTCCTCTGTAGAAACCAACAGAAACGTGCCGTTACTTAAAATGACACGAATTCCATTACACACGTGTTTTTTTAATTTAAAACCTCAGCAAAAACAAGGTTCTACATCAAATGAGGTGAATAGTACCATCTCAGGGCGATTTGTAGCGGTTGTACCCAATGAAGGAAAGCCACAGCGCATGTTGGTTTTTTCGTCAAATGAAGTAGTTAAAAAAGGCAGTAAGTATACCATTCAACTGGAGGCGCTTTGTAAAAATGTGATGGAAGAGGTGTTTGCCAATGTATTGGTAGAGTTTAATTTTGATAAGTTGGCCAGTGAGCAACTAAATGCAACGCCCATACAAACCCTACCTGAGTTTTCCGTTTCTGAAAAGCCCACCAACAATGATGGTATTGCCTTAACTGAAGTAAGCATCCCCGAAAAGGAATTTGAAAAGGGACTTACCTACGTCATCGTTGCCAATATTGGTAACTTATATTCATCAATTGCCATACAATACGAGCCATGATTCAAAGAATACAATGTGTCGCAGACTTATACGACCACAACAAAAAGGCTGTTAATATTAGAGTGAGGGTACAATACTTTGATGCAACTAGAAATAGATGGATCAATTTAACACCACTGGCAAGTTT
Source organism: Cryomorphaceae bacterium (assembly GCA_003566715.1). Lineage (GTDB taxonomy): Bacteria > Bacteroidota > Bacteroidia > Flavobacteriales > Schleiferiaceae > CSBr16-58. The sequence continues at coordinate 21,123 of PXCF01000125.1, forward strand.
CAAGTTATCAAGGATGCAGTATACTACATCTTCTTCTAATGTCTTGAGCCGATTGACTAACGGTAACTTAGCAGTTTTTCGTTTGGTTAATAGTCAAAATACAGCCGAGATGATATCGTGCGGGTATTCTATTCAGCGCAGAAGTATTCCCGGAACCAACAATGATGAAATATTTTTAGATTTTGGAACAATTTATTATCATTCCTCCAGTTACTTATCTGATCTGGACTTAAAACTACCTCCAAATCAACGTGGTTTTCGAACCATTTTGGTGAAAGAAAAAAATGACAAGCAAGATGCGGTTATAAAAACCCTACAAACCGAAATAAGAGGTTTAAAATCAACGAATACTGAATTGTCTAACGAGATTGAAAAACTCAATAAATTGTTGTCTGACGCAAGAGCTGAATTAAAAAAATTACAAAGCGGTTCGAACGATTCTGATAAAATACGCAAGAAGTTAGAGAAAACGATTTTAGACCTAGAGCGTGATGTCGATCATTTAAACAAGTCTAAAAAGGAGAAAGATCAGCAACTAAAACGCACTCATAATGAATTGATTAAAGCAAGTGGTGATTTAAAAAAAGAAAGTTCTCTCAGAGCTAAGGCCGAAGAGGAACGCGATATGATTAGTGGTAAACTTGAGCAACTTAAGGAGGAGGTTCGCATCAGTAAAAAGAATGGTCCGGCCAATATATCTTCCATATACCGTCACATGATAGAGGAGGTTGAAGAGTCCATACCTAAGTCAAAAAACAGTCGCTTTTCCATTGGAAAAGTTTCCATGAATTTAAAGGGATTGGTTGTTAATGACAGCGGTCGCGAACGCTTTCAGTTACTGGATCCTGAACTGGCCAAGCAAATTCGCAGTGATGTCATCAGTAATGTGTTTATTGAAATCAACGACACAAACCCATCTGAAGATCATCGATCGTTGGTTCCCAATGTATTGGGGCAAACGGAAACAGCTGTTAGAAATACGTTGAAGGCAAGTGATTTACACTTGAATGCAGTGTATCAATCCAGAAAGTCAGTGCCCGTTGGCCAAGCATTTAAACAAAGTCCGGAAGAAGGCGACGCACTCCCGGCAAATTCCGTTGTTACCGTAGTTTTTTCAAAATAATTAAGTTATGCCAAAGAAAGCGATAGATTTTTACAACAGTGCACTTTCCGGTTCATTGGGTGATTTGATCTCAAGCATAGGAGAGGGGGTAGGAGAAGCTCAAGCAGCTTTAGATAGAGGTTCGCTGGCAAAATACCTGGAGTTATACCAGCAAAATGATGATGAAGTACCAGATCACATACTGGAACTTTTGCGCTCAATTGGATATCAGCCAACTTTTTATACCATACCGGAAACCGAAGTTGAGGCCAAGATTGCACTGTCTATTTCAGCAAAGACCATCAATCATCAAACCGGTGGTTCAAAAGTTAGAATGTATGGGATGCCTAGCAATCCGGGAAATGTCAATCAGTTTAATGCAGAAGTTAATTCATTCGCTACACTGAAATTTAAAATTTTACCCGTACCACCACCCGAGGGTATGGACCAAATGATTCCGGTGCCAAATTTTGAGCACCTTACTGTTGTTAAAGCAAATGAGTTGGCAGAAAGCGAGGGTTGGAATATTATTATCAGGGGAAGCAAAAACAAGATTAAAAAACAGTATCCGGAAGAAGGTCAAATGCTGTTACCCGGTGGAACCATTGTGTTAGTAACGGCATAATTAATTGACAACCGTTGTTGAATAATCTTGAGATGGCACACTAAAAAATTTTCGCTACTCCGTGCCGCTCGTCCTATCTTTGCGGCATGCAAGAAACCATCATTATTGTCGATTTCGGCTCGCAATACACCCAGTTGATTGCACGCCGACTGCGTGAGCTAAATGTTTACTGTGAAATCCAACCGTTTCACAATGTCAATACCGATCATGTCAATCTTAAAGGGATTGTCCTTTCCGGAAGTCCGCACTCTGTATTAGAGGACAACGCACCATTACCTCCTGAGGTGGTCTTTCAATCGGATGTACCGGTTTTAGGTGTATGCTACGGTGCACAGCACTTGGCGCATATTGGTGGTGGCTCCGTGCAAAAATCTGAAGTGCGTGAATATGGTCGCGCTAACCTAACCAGCATTGACGACAAGCATCCATTGATGAATGGGGTTCCTGTTGGTTCTCAGGTGTGGATGTCGCATGGTGATACCATCAAATCGTTACCCGAAGGCTATCAGATTATTGCCAGTACGGAAGACGTGGCGGTTGCTGCTTTTTACATTGAAAACAAACAGATTTTTGGTATTCAGTTCCATCCGGAGGTCTATCATTCCACCGATGGTATGCAGTTGCTCAGCAATTTCGTGCTCGATATTTGCGGGTGTGTGGCCGACTGGACGCCCGCCGCTTTTGTTGAGGAAACTGTGGAGAACCTCAAGTCCACTATTGGCGAAGGTAAAGTCGTCATGGGACTATCTGGCGGTGTTGACAGTACCGTTGCAGCCGTCTTGCTTGATAAGGCCATAGGCGATCGCCTCCACTGTATCTTCGTCAACAATGGTTTGTTGCGTAAAAATGAATTTCAGAGTGTGCTCGAGCAGTACAAGCACATGGGGCTCAACGTTAAAGGCGTCGACGCCTCCGATCGCTTTCTGGGGCAGCTCGAAGGGGTGTCTGAACCCGAAGCCAAGAGAAAAATCATTGGTCGCGTATTTATTGAGGTGTTTGACGATGAAGCCAATCGCATTGAAGGCGTTGACTTTTTAGGTCAAGGCACCATTTATCCCGACGTAATTGAATCGGTATCTTCCGGTGGCCCGTCGGTAACCATTAAATCACACCACAACGTAGGTGGATTGCCCGATTTTATGAAATTGAGTGTTGTAGAGCCCCTGCGTTTGTTGTTTAAAGATGAGGTTAGACGCGTGGGCGCATCACTGGGTATTGCCCCACAATTGCTTGGACGCCATCCTTTCCCCGGCCCCGGATTGGCCATTCGTGTGTTGGGCGATATTACCAAAGAAAAAGTACGCATCCTCCAAGAGGTAGATGACATATTTATTCAAGGACTTCGCGAAGAAAATCTATACGACAAAGTATGGCAAGCCGGAGCAATTCTTTTACCGGTTCAGTCGGTAGGAGTGATGGGAGATGAACGTACGTACGAGCAAGTGGTTGCCCTGCGTGCCGTAGAGTCTACCGATGGTATGACCGCCGACTGGGTGCATTTGCCTTACGAATTTTTGGCACGGGTTTCGAACCGCATCATTAATCGTGTAAAAGGCGTTAATCGCGTCGTATACGACATTAGTAGCAAACCTCCCGCCACCATTGAGTGGGAATAGGGAATAATTATCAAGGCATGATGAGATTTGTAAATCTCCTTTTCTTTCTTCTGTTGGCTCATTTGTCAATGGCACAACAACAGCAACTACAACAGCACGTTGTTCAACCGGGGGAAACAGTATACAGCATCGCCAGAAGTTACGGCATGTCTGTAGAAGCGTTTTACGATCTCAATCCGGAAACAAAGGAGGTGCTTAAAGAAGGAGGAAGGGTGATGGTTTTTGTGCCGCAAAGTACTGTCCCTATTGATTCTGCACGTTTTCACTTCCACACAGTAAAACCAGGGGAGACCGTCTACAACCTATCCAGGCGCTATGACGTAAATGAAGAAATACTATTTGAGCATAACCCTGATTTAAAGGAAGGTGGATTAAAAACCGATATGGTGCTGAAAATCCCTAAAGCGCCAAGACGTAGTCCTATGGTTGAGACCTTGACTTCTGACGATGAGCAAACAATTCAAGCCGATGAAGATGGCTTTCTCATGCACAATGTTTCGGCTGGAGAAACCATCTTTTCCCTGACAAGGAAGTACAACATTACGGCCGGTGAGTTGGTGGAGCGCAATCCCAAACTAAGTGAAGGACTTAAAGAAGGTCAACGCTTAAAAATTCGTCCATTATCGCCAGGCGAAATACAAGTCAAGGAAGACATTAAGATTAGTGCAACAACAACTGATTCTACTCGTCAACCATTCACCCTATATCGCATTAAAGAGGGCGATAGGTTGGCAGATATCTACGAAAAGTTTGATGTAAGCTATAAAGACCTTGAACGTTTTAATCCCAGAATACAAGAGGGTTTAAGACCTGGCCGCATGCTATTGATTCCCTTGTCGCCATCCAAAGATGACGTTGTCATACGCGATACATCGGTTTATGCATTAGACAGAGTTTACCCCAAAGGAAAAGCGATAAATGTAGCGCTGTTTCTTCCGCTAGATATTGATATAGACTCTACAAATGCCAATTACAAAAACAAATGGATTAAGCAAAATGAGGTGAGCCTTGGGTTTTACAGTGGCGTTAAAACGGCCCTTGACAGCCTTCAAGCTTTGGGAATTCCTTCTCGAGTTATGGTTTACGAAGACAAAAACATCAGTGATGAGATCGTTAGGGGTTTAGACAGTATTGATCTTGTGCTTGGTCCTGTCTTTTATCGAGAACTGGAAAAGCTACACAGCAGTATGAAACGCTTAGAGGTAAGTGCGCTCGTTGTTTCTCCTATGAGTAGAGAGTCAAATATATTAAACCTCCCCAACATCTATCACTGTTTACCTCTCAAAGAAAAGGAGAATATCTCCATGGCTCGTTTGATCAACACCAAATTCTCAAAAAATCCGATTGTTATTCTTCACGAAAATACGGATGATCACAAGAAAACGACCAACCGCTTTTTAGCGGCACTAAACGATACCAATGTTTCCGTACGCAAAGGTTCTGCCGACCGGAGCGATTTGGTAACCTTGCTCGGTCAAGAGAATGATTCTTTAAAAAAGGTGGTTGTTCTATTTGGAGATGATCGTTCCTATATTGCCAGTATTTTGAATGCGCTGGGGGGATTACGTCGCTCCGATATCATACTTATTTCCGGCTCTGACTTGATAAAAAACCCCACGGTTGATTTAAATAATCTTGGCAGGTTAAATTTTATTCGCCCTGAGTCTACCCACGTAAGCTTTAGCCATCAAGGGGCATTAGATTTTTATAAGCATTACAGACGCAACTACAACCGTGAGCCTGATCGCTTTGCCAATCAGGGGTTTGATGTAACTTGGTATTTTGCAGGTAAAATCTGGGGTAGAGACGAACAACAGCAACCTATTCAACAATACTTTTCTTTTGAAAAATTACCCAATGGAAGCTTCCAAAATATTGATTTTATTTGGATAGCACTCGATAAACGCATCAATCAACGCGTGATTATGCCCATGCAATGACCGCGGTAATCGTCATTATCGGCTACTTTGCACTGCTGGTGATCATTTCTCGATTAACCGCAGGAAAAGCGGATAATGCCACCTTCTTTACAGCCAATCGTCAGTCCCCTTGGTATCTCGTCGCTTTTGGAATGATTGGCGCCTCTCTTAGTGGTGTCACCTTTATCAGTGTTCCCGGTTGGGTAGCTACCAATTCGTTTTCTTATATGCAAATGGTGCTGGGGTACTTGGCAGGCTACGCAGTGATTACTTTTGTTTTACTGCCCTTGTATTACCGACTCAACCTGGTGTCTATTTACGGCTATCTTCATCAAAGATTTGGATTTTGGTCTTACCAAACCGGTGCTTGGTTCTTCTTGCTTTCACGTATGCTTGGATCGGCATTTCGACTGTACATTGTGGCGTTGGTTCTGCAGTTGCTCATATTTGATGCACTGGGACTCCCTTTTTGGTTGGCTGTGTTGACCACCATTTTGTTGATTTGGCTATACACGTTTCGAGGTGGAATCAAAACCATCATCTACACCGATACCTTGCAGACCCTATTCATGCTTTTAGCTTTGGGGTTTACCCTTTATTTTCTTCACGGTATCTTGGCAGATGGACAGAACCCGGTGCGTTACATTGCCTCTCATGAATGGAGCCAAGTGTTCTTTTGGGATAACTTTGGTAGCGAGCCGCGACACTTCATTAAACAAGTTATAGGCGGTATGTTTATTACCATAACCATGACTGGCCTCGATCAGGATATGATGCAAAAAAACCTTACGTGTAAGAACTTAGCCGACGCCAGAAAGAACATGATTTGGTTTAGTCTACTGCTGGTGCCGGTCAACCTGTTGTTTCTCTCCTTAGGCGTTTATCTCTACGATTACGCTGCGATGATGAACGTGCCAGCGGTTGGCGATGAGTTATTTGCTGCCGTGGTATTCTCAGAAGGATTACCCACTTGGATAGGCGTGGTGTTTCTCCTTGGCTTGGTAGCCGCGGCCTACAGTAGTGCCGACAGTGCCTTGACCGCTATGACGACCTCCTTTTGTGTCGATATTTTGGGGATGTCAAAAGAAACCACTAAGCGATCGCTGCAAACGAGAAAATGGGTCCACGTGGGGATCAGTCTTTCCTTGCTATTTGTCGTCGTTATCTTCAAGTACTTTGTTTCCGAAAGTGTCATCAAAGAAATCTTCACCGTTGCAACCTTCACCTATGGTCCGTTGTTGGGGATGTATGCTTTTGGACTATTTACACGTCGAAAAGTCAACGACCGATTTGTGCCCGTGGCTGCTTTAATAGCCCCTGTCATTTCCGGACTTCTTTACGCCTTCGGACCAAAGTGGTTTGGATATACGTTTAGTTTTGAATTGCTTTTAATCAACGGTACACTCATGTTTGCCGGCCTCTTGTTTTTAAGCAAAACCAATAATGAATTGCCTCATGAATGATGCGCCGTTTTACAATCAAATAGACTTCATCAGTGCGCCACATATTTCGTCCTTGATTAAGACATATCTCAAGGGAAATCTTCCGTCTGAACTATACGGGCATCTGCCAAACCCGGAAGGTTTGCGCAAACAAGCAGACGTGAAATCCAAACATTTTTCATTTAGAAAAGATCTGGTAAAGGCCTTACAGCTTCAGTATAAACGTTGTGACGCCGACTTAACCGACCTATCGGAAGTATCCGAGAATATTGAGGCGCTATTGGATGAAAAAACCGTTACCATAACCACTGGACATCAGGCGTGTTTTGGCGGCGGTCCGCTGTTTAGCGTATATAAAATTATCACGGCCATCGACCGATGTCGAACCTTTCAAAAGGCCAACCCGGAGTACAAAGCCGTACCGGTGTTTTGGATGGCCACGGAAGACCACGACTGGGAGGAGGCCAACCACTTTTATATCGACGAAAAGAAATGGGTGTTTGACAATGGCGAAAGTGGCGCTGTAGGTAGACGTTCTACTAAGGGGATAGAGGCATGGATGGATCAATTTGCTTCGCAGCTCCCCAAAGGTAATGTTTCGGATCAAGTTATTAAGCATTTGCGCCATGCTTATTGTACCCACGACAATTGGGCTGATGCCACACGACAGTGGGTGCATGATCTCTTTGGTGCTTTCGGCTTGGTGGTGATTGACGGTGACGATAAATCCCTTAAGGAATTGTTTGTTCCTGTTATGGAGCGTGAACTCTTTGGCTCCGGCTTTGCCAAACAGGTTAAAGAAAATACGGCAGCGCTAGAGAAAGCGGGGTTTGGCGCTCAAGCGCATTACGCGGATGTCAACCTTTTTATGCTGAGTGATGGCTTGCGTGCATATCCAGAGCGAACAGATAAGGGATTCATGTGGAATAATAAACAATGGACCAATAACGACCTACACGATTTGCTCCTAACCAATCCGCAAATGTTTAGTCCCAATGTCATGCTTCGTCCGCTATACCAAGAGTGGATTTTGCCTAATATCAGTTATGTGGGTGGTCCCGGTGAACTGGCGTATTGGTTTCAATTAAAGGGTATTTTTGATTCGGTTCATGTACCTTTCCCTGTCCTCACTCTGCGAGATGGTTTTGTTTTATGGACCGATAAAGACCGTAGACGATACGAAAAATTAAAGGTGGACACATTGTTTTTTACCCCTGGAGAATGGAAAAATCGTTGGGTAGAAACGCATACGTCACTACCACTCAAATTGGATGAGCAAAAGCAAACCATACAAACGCTCTTTGATGGCTTAGAGAAGTTGGCCGAGCAGACCGACGAAAGTATGGTAGGAGCAGTGGCAGCGCAGCGAGCCAAGCAACTAAAAGGAATGGATAAACTCGAGAAAAAACTTCTCCGAGCCGAGAAGCGCCAACACAAAGAGGCCATGCAGCACATCGACAAGCTGCTTAACGTCATGTATCCAATAAATATTCCGCAGGAACGTCACAATTCTCTTTGGATGTGGTGGCTAAAAACTGGAAAAAACCCAATTGAAGACGTTATCAAAGCTGCAGATAACGGGTTTGCGGTATTGATTATTGATTGAGGATATGCGCCCTTTTTCAGGTTTTTCTTAATTCCATCAACGCTTTTCCCACATCTTTTTTACAAAATGCATTAAGCTTGTGGTGGGTTTCGGCAAGGAGCAGCGATTCGTAGTTGATTTCCAAATAACGGTCTTTCAGTTTCGGTTGATAGGACCTCGCTTGTTCCACGTATTTTTTCCACAATGCATGGGCTTTATCACGATCTTCTTGTACTTGGGAGCGCACTTCACCGGGGGTGTTTTGTCGGTTGATTAAACTCTTTACCACATCGTCGGCGTTGCGTACCAGGTGTATTATTTTCGCCTCGGGGTAAAGTGTCAACCAGTGTGGAAGGGTAAAGGTGTTGCGAGGGTCTTTCCATCCCCAAGCGGTTTTCCCCAAAATTATTTGCCACACAAAATCCCGACGTCGATGTAAATCAAAGTGGATTTTTAATAATGCGTAGGGCTGGTGATTCGGCCAATGATTTTCTTGGGGAAGAATGGGGTTGTCCCAATGACCACCGGCCATTTGTATGGCTTGTTGGTTCAAACTCAAAAAGTGAATGGCCTCTTCATTGTGGTCGCGATTCACGCCCATGTGAATCCCTGATCGATGCATGGCAGCTGCCAACCACGATGTACCGCTGCGATGACAACCTATAACGATGAAAGGACGAGCAAACGCAGGTATCATGATGCTTGTTAAGACTCTTTTTCTGTGTCGTTATCGTCTACGGAATCTATGGGGTCTTCCAGAGCTGCATCTTGCTCGTCACTATTTGCTTGACTTGGAGGAAGTGCCGTGTCGTCCCAACTTCCAATGGACAAAGGAACCCAAGCTTTTAATTTTTCGTGGTGTGGCGTGAAGTAATGATGAAGATACTCTTTAGCGAAAGATTCATCGGCCTGAATACCTTGAGACGCATTTTCGTGTGGTAAAGTTTCACTTTTCCAATTGTGGGCGGGTAGCTTTAAAAAAGCTGTTAGTGCTTTCATACACTCAGCCGGTTGAGCCAAAAGCGTTTCCATACGCAGCACAAACATTTGTTGACGCTTAAAGTGTTTGGTGAAATTTATCCACTGTGCTTCATAGTGTCCGCGAGACTTATACGTAAAGTTTTGAAACGTTGAATCGGGTGTGTCCCAACTTTCACCGGCCTGCATAGCCTTCAATAAACGATCTTCTTCGGTGACCAATGCCATGAGCGGACTCAATGGTTCAATGCCCCGCTCAGCGTTCATGCGGTAATGCGACAGCGCTCTTTCTGCCGGGTCGCGTAAGATGAAAATCAATTTCACATTGGGATACATCTTCGCTATTCTTGCTGCTACGGCAGGGTGGTACATATAGAACGGAGATGCTTCACCGGTAATCATACCTTCCGGACAACTCAATTGCTCGCGGTAAGTATCTTTTCCTGCATTGTAATTGAAGTCAAAAAAGTGAAGTTCCTTTTTTTCGTTGCGGTATACCTTGGGATGCTTTGCGAGCATGTCGTAAAGCGTACTGGTGCCTGATTTTTGCGCACCCACGATGATGAATGAAGGAGAAGCCGGGGAAGTGGACGATTTGGCGCCCTTATTTTTCTTTCTAAAGAGTCCGAACATTGTGGTATATGTTTTTTATCAAACAAATTGGGTTCTATTTGTCGAAAATGAGCATTTCCGACGGTTCGAAGATAGAAATAAAAAGCGAACTTAAAAAGATGAATTTTTGAACCTTAGGAGAAAGCTGTTGTTTGTTATGTTTGTCGTTCTAAAATTACACATTCACGCTGCTTGTAAAGCAGTACAAATCAAACACACATGAAAAAGTATTTTGTTGCCGCTACCGCGTTGATTTGCGGTTCTGTTTTTGCACAAGAATTGCCTACACCAAGTAGTAAAGCAAGTGTAGAGCAAAGAATTGGCCTTACCGATATCAGCGTTGCTTATCATCGCCCCAACGTCAATGATCGAGATGTTTTTGGTGCCTTGGTTCCCTACGAGAAAATGTGGAGAACAGGAGCCAACAAAGCAACAGCTTTGACGTTTTCAACCGAGGTGATGATTATGGACGAGGTACTTCCTGCCGGAACCTATAGTTTATTTGCCATTCCCGGACAAGATCAGTGGACATTGGTGTTCAATACCGAAACGGAACTTTGGGGAACCGGTAATTACAAAGAAGAAAACGATGTCATGCGCGTAATGGTTGCGCCTGAGATGACTAACTTTACCGAGTCGTTCACCATCGATTTTCAAAATGTGAGCAAAACCAGTGGTATGCTTTGCTTGCGCTGGGCAGAAACGCAGGCATGTGTTCCCATCCAAGTAGATGTTGATAAAAAAGCACTGGCAAACATCAGCGAAGCTGTAAGCAGCGACGACGCCAACTGGGCCGTTTTCCGTACTTCCGCGTCTTATTTCATTGACAACGATGTTGACCATGTCCAAGCGCTTGAGTGGATGAAGAAGTCTGTGGAAATGAAAGACGATAACTGGTACAGCCACTATTTACTTGGTAGAGCTTACCATCTCAACGGCGATAAAAAAATGGCCAAGAAATCTGTTAAAAATGCATTGAAAATGTACCGCGACAACACCGAAGAAGGTGACCGTCCTTATGAAGCTATGTTGGAAGCAGCTCTTAAGGAGTGGAAATAATAGGCATCTGTCTGTAAATTCAGATAGCTACATAGGGGATTGATATTTAACCCCAAATCTAAAAGGGACAGCAAATGCTGTCCCTTGTTTTTTTATGTGTTTTGTCGTTAAAAACAAACCATCAACGCATATGACACAATGTGCAGTTCAGGCCCGTCCCAGCTGCTAAAATACGAATTGGCATCAATCATAATTCTGTTGTGAATGACATCATCCAGACTCATACTGAAGTAAAAACCATAGCGATAAGGATTTATGTCAAAACTGCCCCGCTGCATTTCTCGTATTGTATAACCGGCTTCGTCTTTAAAGCGTCTGCGTGAAGTGCTTCTGGTATGTGCCCCTCCATAAACACCAATCTCAAATGCATCGGCAAAAAAACTACTTTTATTTCTAAAACCTATTCCCAACTGTACATCAAAGTAGTTACTGGCAAAGGAAGAGCGTTCGAGGCTTTCATCTGAGCGAACAAATGCGGTTTCATCATCTACAACAGTGAAATAATTGTTGCGACGAAAGCGATGGCGATAAGTCGAATACCTCAATTCACTGGATAAGTACCAGCGCTTGCTGAGATTGAGCTCGCCGCGTAAGCCAATATAACCGGAAATGTTAAAAAGACGTTGGTTGTTTTCTGCAAACATTTGACCATATGGCCCAAGAGCTAAGTTACTGAAACCACTTCCTAACAAAAAATATACCGATGTAGGACTGTCTTTTTTGCGCTTTTCAATGCTCAATACGGAGTAGTATTCGTTGTCGTCAAAAACCTTGAGGGTTTCTTCTAAATCCAGTAAAGCGTTGTCGATGTCTCCCAGCGCTTTTTCTACTTGCCTACTGATGTCGTCTTTGTATTCGTTGTGAATCTGACTGGCCAACTCATCGCCCAAGTCGGTACGAAGGTCTTTCTTGGACTTTAGACGCCTAGACGGGTAGTTGAATGCTTGGAGTTCGCTGGCTTCTTGAAACACAGTTGACAAGTCGCTGCCATCTGCCGGTTCAACCAACGCTTCTTTCACGTGTAAAATGCCGCTGATTTCTATGTTTTTAGGTTTTCCGCCTCGCTCGTTTAGCTCTTTGCGTACATTGTAGAGGTATGTGTTTAGTATGGAGTCCGCTTCGGCTAAGGTAACGGCAAATACGCCGCCGTTGGTGACACTGAAATCTCGACGGATGATCCAACCTTTGTATCCCTCGCCAAATACATTGATGGCCACGGCATACAGTGCGGGATCGTTCAGGTAGCGTTCAGGTATGTCGCCACCAAATATGGTGAACTGCGTGTCAACTTTCGTTGTGAGTTTAATATCCCCAGCTTTTGAGCCCAATTCGGCTTTTATAGCTGTTTCCAATGAATCGGTCAGCCGTGTCAAGCCGTCTGCATTGGTCAATTGAGAAATGCTAATTTTATGCGAGCGACCTTTCACCTTTCCCTTACTGCTAACCTCTACAAAGTACTTGTTGTCAAATACCGGAGGATTGCTTTGGTGAATGGCCACATAGGATTTTTCTTGGACTGTTTCGTCTTGTGATGGTTTATAGATGACTTGACGTTTGACATAACCGGACTCCACGTCATTAAAGTATAAGTTGAGTTGACTCTGAACGCTTCCATCGGCAACAGTGTCGTGAATCATCATGATCTTTCCGCCCTCAGACGTTTTGCCCCAAAACACAACCACGTAGTGTCTTTCATCATCGTTGCCATTACCAAGTAGTTGTCGTTCAAGGTCTGTTCTTGCGGCGTCTTTGATATCTTTCAATACCATTTCGCCTTGTCTTGGCGTGAAAATTTCTTTGTCCACCAATTGATACACTTTGCGTATTTCGTTTTTCCATTCTTCTGCGGCAGATTGCTGCGCATGGGTGCTGCCGAAGATTAAGGCAAAGGACAATAAAGCGATGGGTTTAATCATTGAATTCATGGTGATGATTGTTGGGTTAATATTTTTGTGGGGAACAGGCACACGTTTACTTTTAAAAGGACAGCGTTTGTCTTTTTATTTTGAAAGATGGGTGATTGGTAATGGCCATTTCAGCCTGATAGTCGCAGCTATTTATCAGACCTTTTAGACTCCTGTTTGCGAAACTTTGTCAACTGATCTAAGTCGACCGATAGGTAGTAATCCGGATGGAAAAACTTCTTGATGGCCGGTAGAAGATTGTTGCCCTGGTTGTTGTCTACCGTAAAGTTTTCACGCCAGGCATTTTCCAGCATGGCCTCGGTTTCCATGCGC
>PXCF01000004.1 GCA_003566715.1 Cryomorphaceae bacterium
ATCGTTACTGTAACTCCATTTTCTGAGGCTTCACGCAGAATATTGAGTTTTTCTTCTTTTGTAAAGGTTCTTTTCTTGCTCATAGCGGACAAATTTATGAATGATTAGTGAATATAAATTCATCCGATTAATTTTGGGGGCATTACACAACCGTATCACTTTTGATAAAATAATTGCATATCATCCCACAACCTTCTACATCATTGATCCGAATGGAGTCAAACTCACTTTGAAAAACACTCCAGTTTACCTCAAGTTTTACCCATGCGAAAGGGCAAAGTGAAATGGTAGGGTTGGATAAAAAATCACTGTTTATTACTTGCTCAAAAAGCCAAATATGGTGTGCATCAAAGTACATGGTGTCACGAGTAAAAACCCTAAGTTCCTTTGCTTTTCCTTCATGACCATCCATAAATGCTTCCCCATTTTGATCGGTATAAACCTCGTCAATTAAAGTGTAGCTCAATCCACCCATTAACTGCTGACTTTCCATATTAAAAACTTCAATTCGAGCTTAAACAATCGGTATTTGCGTACCGTATTCAACTACTCGTACAGTAAAGCTGTCTTTATTTTTTTACAGGAAACAATAACAATAAATAAAACGCTTATTAATATCATATTTTTCATGGCACATATTATATATTTAACAATTATTTTCTCAGAATTTATAAGTGAAGATAAATCACAATTTGATGCGAATTGATTTTATTTGTACACAAACATGACATTTAACATAAATATTTGCAGTCAAAGTACATTAATTTTTTAAGAACAAAGTTTAATCAAGCCATCGCAAAGTATAAAACAAATAAAGGCTACATCATGCATAATTGAATCCGACATCAGCTGTGAAACCAAACTGCCAAACAAACAACGGTTCACTTCAAAAGAATCATCCACACCCCTACGGGGTTTGCCTTGGGGAGGTTTTACGCCCCCTTTTCTATAATCACCCACACCCCTACGGGGTTATAATGAGTAGTTAGTTTATCTTGCATAAAACTATTCCGGCCAATACAACCATTCGTCCAAAAACGACTCAACGACTAAACACCTCAACGACTAAACAATTAACAGAAACACTTTCTTTCAAAGTCAAATTTATTTACCGTACTTTTGATTACAATTTTAAACAATACCAATTACACACAATGAGTCGTCCTTCATCCAGCAAATTTGTTTGGTTTCGCCGTTTGGTAGAAATCTTGTGGCTATTTGTTTTAGCTGTTTCCATTGTAGAAGCATACATTCACATTAAAGAAGGGAACACCTCGCGAGGATTGATATTTGTCGCTTTTGGACTGGTCGCCTTTTTCATGTTTAATATGAGGCGACGCCAAAGAGTAAAAATTGAGAAACGGAACAACAATGATGAGTCCTGATTCAGGATTGATACTGGTACTGATTTCCCTCACGCTCTCGGCCTTCTTTTCCGGGATGGAGATTGCCTTTGTTTCCGCCAATCGGTTTGAAATCGAACTAGAAAACAAAAAGGGCAATATTTACTACCGCCTACTTTCCCTGGCCAGTAGAAAGCCGAGTTGGTTCATTGCGGCCATGCTGGTAGGAAACAATCTGGCATTGGTGCTTTTTGGGATGTACATGCCCGATCTGTTGCATCCCATTACCGGTTGGATCAATGCAAACTATGCTTTGCTATTTGTACAAACGGTATTGTCCACCATCATTATCCTTGTTGCCGCTGAGTTTATCCCCAAGAGCATTTTCAGTAGCAGTCCCATGCGCATGCTGCGCATCTTTGCCTTACCGGCCGTGATGTTTTATTTGCTATTCTTACCCTTAGTCGCCTTGGTTGTTGGACTCAGCAACGCCTTTCTCCGCATTTTTCTCGGAGAAAAAAGCAGCGACCCGATACCGGCATTCAGTATGCTCGACCTCAATAACTTCGTCAAAGAATACACCGACACTGGGAATATTGAGGCCAGTGAAGAAAACGAAATCCGTATTTTTAGAAATGCACTGGAGCTCTCCACCAACAAAGTGCGGGATTTTATGGTGCCGCGAACAGAAATCATCGCGAAAGAAATTGGCTGTACGCTCGAGGAACTTAAAGGGGAATTCATCAAGCACAATGTCTCGAAGATTTTAATTTTTCGCGACAGCATCGACAACATCATTGGTTACGTTCATTCTTTTGAATTTTTCAATAATCCCAGCAGTGTAGAAAGCCTGCTGCGCCCTACGCGCTTTGTACCGGAAAGCATGAACGCCGAAACACTGTTGCGCGTCATGACCCAAGAAAACCGCTCCATTGCCGTGGTACTCGACGAATATGGCGTGACCTCGGGAATGGTTACACTAGAAGATGTGGTGGAAGAACTCTTTGGCGAAATTGACGACGAGCACGACACGGAAGATTTGGTGGAAAAACAAATCGATGACAACAGCTACATCTTTTCCACCCGCTTGGAAATTGATTACCTCAACGACAAATACAACTTCAATCTACCCTTTCACGAAACCTACTCCACCCTCGGCGGTTTCATCACCCACCACCTAGAGCGCATTCCAAAATCGGGAGAAAAAACAAGTATTCCTCCGTTTCGCATTCAAATACTTAAAGGCAATGAGCGGTTTTTACAAGAAGTCAAATTAAGTGTTGAGAGGGATTTTTGATTTAGTTTTTAGTTTTTAAAATATATAATAGATTGTTTTTTAATGAGTTATTTAATGTTTTTTTGTAAAAAATAACACCTATCGCTTACGTCTATTTATTACAGAAATAATAGCTCATACTATATACAAACCATAGTCTTATGATTCTATGCGGCGAAAGAAAGTGAGCAACGCGAACAACCTATGCGCTCTCTATGTGACCTAAAAATAAACAGTGAGCGAAACGAACTCTATGAACACCTATGTGTCCCTATGTGCCTATGTGGTAAAAAAACATGAGCGAAGCGAAATCTATGTGACCTAAAAATAAACAGTGAGCGAAGCGAACTCTATGTATACCTATGTGTCCCTATGTGCCTATGTGGTAAAAAACATGAGCGAAGCGAAATCTATGTGACCTAAAAATAAACAGTGAGCTAAGCGAACTCTATGTATACCTATGTGTCCCTATGTGCCTATGTGGTAAAAAAAATGAGCATCGCGAACAACCCTATGTGCCCTCATTCCTTATAAATCTCCCCAACAAGCCCGTCATACTTCTTCTCAATATTCTTGCGCTTGAGCTTCAACGTCGGTGTAAGCAACTCATCATCGATGGTCCAGGCATCCGGAGTAAGTTCAAACTTCTTAATTTTTTCCCAGTTTCCGAAGCGCTCGTTGTACTCGTCGATCTCGCGTTGGTATCGCTTAATGACCCTTTCATTTTTAGTGATATTGTCGTCGAAGGGAATCTCTTTGCGTTCACACCAGCTCTTTAAAAATTCAAAATCGGGCTGAACAAGCGCCGCCGGGTGTTTTTTGCCTTCACCAATGACCATAATCTGCTCGATGAAACGGCTTTCTTTAAACACGTTCTCCATCAACTGTGGCGCGATGTACTTACCACCACTGGTCTTGAACATCTCTTTCTTGCGATCGGTGATTTTCAGGTATTGGCCTTCTTGAAACTCGCCAATATCTCCGGTGTGGAACCAGCCATCTTCATCTATAACTTCCTTGGTTAAATCGGTTTTTTTGTAGTAACCCATCATGACATTAGGGCCTTTAACGAGAATTTCTCCGTCGTCGGCAATTTTCACGCGTACGTTGTTGATGGGACGTCCAACCGTGCCGATGCGTGTTCCATCGTTTCGCGGACTATTAACGGCAACCACCGGAGAGGTTTCTGTTAACCCGTATCCTTCTTGAACATTGATGCCCGCCGCTAAGAAAATGCGTGCCAGGCGAGGGTTCAGTCCGGCTGCACCGGAAGCAATGGCTTGTGCGCGACCACCAAGGGCCTCTTGCCACTTGGAGAAAATAAGTTTGCGGGCTATGCCTAATTTGAATTTATAAAACCCACTTTTTCCATGAATATCGTATTCTTCTGCTAAGCCTACTGCCCAGAAAAACAATCCTTTTTTGATGCCGCTTAATGCTCCACCTTTGTCCATAATTTTGGCAAATACCTTTTCCAGTAAACGCGGAACGGCCGAGAAAATGGTGGGTTGAACCTCGCGAAGATTATCGCCAATGGTTTCCATACTTTCCGCATAGTAAATACTTACGCTATTGTGGCAATACAAATAGGTGAGCATTCGCTCGTATACGTGACAAAGTGGAAGAAAACTCAGCGCTACTGATTCGTCTGTTGCCTCAGGTAAGCGATCGGTACAATCGATGGCATTGCTTACAATGTTGTTGTGCGAGAGCATGACGCCTTTGGGGCGTCCTGTGGTTCCCGACGTATAAATCAACGTGGCCAAGTCGTGACAGTCGATGGCCTCCATGCGTTCTTTCAGCTCATCTTTCCGCTGACTCGTTTTACCAAGTTCAATGACCTCCTCCCAGTGCGGCACCCCATCTTCTTTATCAAACATAAACACCTCCTTTAGTGTGGGGGTGTTTTTCTGCACGCGCTTGACCTTATCATAAAGTTCGCGATCAGACACGAAGGCGATTTTCACCTCGGCTTCGTTAAAAATATACTCGTAATCGTCTTCGCTGGCCGTTGGATAAACCGGCACATCTACGCCCCCACATTGCAAAATACCTATATCGCAAATGTTCCACTCATGGCGGTTATTGGTGGAAATGATGACCACCTTATCATCGCGCTCTATGCCTTTTTCCATGAGTCCCAGCGACAAATAATCGCTCCACTGCACATACGCTTCCGAGGAAAGTGTGACCCATTTTCCGTTTTGCTTGGTGGCTAAGGAAACCTTTAGGGGATTGTTTTCCAACTGAAAACGAGGGAAGTCAAATAATCTCGATGGGGTTTTCATATAGATGTGTTTTTCAATGTCTAATCGTCGTTATTGTATTGCATTAAAACGCAAAAACATTTTAAGGGTAAAGTAACGAGAAAAAAAAGAAATACGCAAGACCTTTAGTAGAGCCTTTTCACTAATCACAACTTTAGGGGGCAGCCTTGTGCTGTCAACCAAATAGTCAACTACCAACCATAGCCACCACTGCCCGCGCGCACCGCTCCCCATCCATCGCCGCAGAGACGATACCCCCGGCGTAACCGGCCCCTTCTCCGCAAGGGAACAAGCCTTGAACATCGGGGTGCTGTAGGTGTCCCGCATGTCGTGGAATGCGTACCGGCGAAGAGGTACGGCTTTCTACCCCTACCAAATTGGCTTCGTTGGTATAGTAAGAGGGCATTTTCTTGGCAAATACGGTGCATGCCTCGCGAATGCGCTGCGCGATAAATGGAGGTAAGACGTCGTGCAAATCCGTTGAGGTCAGTCCGGGGATGTAGGAAGTATCATTGAGTTCAGCACTCACGCGTTTATCCACAAAATCTACCATGCGCTGTGCCGGTGCTTTCATGCTTTTTCCGGCGGATACCCAGGCCTTTTGCTCCACATCGGCCTGAAACTGTAAAGCAGCTAAAGGACCATGCTTGGCATACGACTTCCAATCCTCCGGCTCTACGGACACCACAAAACCGGAGTTGGCAAATTTGCCGTCGCGGCGAGAAGGCGACATGCCATTGACCACAATTTCTCCTGGTGCCGTTGCTGCAGGAACGATGAATCCACCCGGACACATACAAAAACTAAACACGCCTTTACCTTTGACTTGCGTTGCTAAGGCATAAGAGGCGGCGGGCAATTGAGGATGGCCGTAATCGAGGCCGTACTGAACCTTATTGATGATTTCCTGAGGGTGCTCAATGCGCACACCGAGGGCAAAGGGTTTTTCTTCAATGGCAATCCCGCTTTTGTACAGCATTTGAAAAACGTCGCGCGCCGAGTGGCCGGTAGCGAGAATAACCGCCTCGCTCTTGTAAAACGTGCCGTCTTGTGTGCGCAGTCCGCGGTATGCATTGCTCTGCACCTCCAAGGCATCCACGCGGGTATCAAAGTGAATGTCACCTCCGCATTGCAAGATGGTTTCTCGGATATTTTGCACCACTTTGGGCAATTTATTTGTGCCAATATGCGGATGAGCATCCACGCGAATATCGCTTGGGGCGCCATGGTATACCAAGTTATCGAGGATTCGGGCAATGTTGCCCCGCTTGTGTGATCGGGTGTACAATTTGCCGTCGCTGTAGGTGCCGGCACCGCCTTCGCCAAAACAATAATTCGATTCCGGGTTGACCACGTGATCGCGGTTAATTGCCTTGAGGTCACGTCGGCGTTGACGAACATCGCTGCCGCGCTCAAATACCACCGGTTTGTAACCGTGTAAAATCAGCTCCATGGCGGCAAACATACCGGCCGGACCAAAGCCAATGATGTGAACTTCCGGGGCATTTTCTACGGAAGGGAAATCAAAGGGGTGGATAGGAAAAACATCTTCATCTTTGGCGCTCAAACGCACACGCAAGCGATAGAGCACTTTCTTCCCTCTCGCATCGATGGAACGCTTGATAACGGCATGTTGTTGAAGATCGTCCTCTTTAAAACCCGCTTTGCTGCACGCTGCCGCACAGACCAATTGATCTTCAAAAGCCTCTTCCGGGCGCAGGGCAATATCGACGTCGGTGTGCATCATTCAAAGGTTATACAGAACAACATCCCACGGGTGAGTAATTGATTGATGCCGGCAGGATACACCCCATCATCGCGCACTATAATATCGGCAAATCCAAAGAACCCCTTGATTTGGGGCGACATTTTAAAGTACTCAAAAAAGATGTCGAAGCCCACGCCAAATTCATACGAAAAGTCGTTGACTTTGATTTTTAACAGCTCCGGGTCAAACACCTTTTCATTGGAAGCTAAGTCTATGTTGTAGCGCAAACCCGTGAGCAAATACATTTGATAGTTGTCGATGCGTTTGCTTTTCAATTTCAGCTCCAATGGCAATTCAATAAAAGACGACTCTACATCACGGATGAGATAGTCTCTGCGATTTAGCGTACGTGAATACACGTCAAAAGTTACCCGGCGAACAGTGGTTGAAAACGTCGGATTGAGTCGAATGGCCAAATACTTTGTGAGTTTTAACTCCGAAATGATTCCCACGTGATAGCCCGGGACTGTTTGCGTAACTCCGGAAAAATAATTCTCCACATCGTTGAGATTGGGTTCGTGGCGAATTTGAAAATCGGTATAGTTAAGCCCAAGATAAAAACCAAAGTGATACGGTTTGGTGTTGTAGTTGGGCATATTTTTTTGCGCACTGATTTGTCCGCGCACCTGAGTGGCGGAAAAAACCAATAAAAGAAGCAGTCCAAATGCCGTGCGCATGGGATGTTTTGTGAAGATAACGTCGTGCGGTAGTGTTTTATTTTACCCCGCGATAAATAGAAGCCACCCCCAAGGTGAGTTTGTGAATGGACGTATCGCTGTAACCGCAAGACTCCATCACATCAGCAAAAGCTTTACCGTAGGGGAAGGCCTCAACCGAAGCTGGCAAGTAGGTGTAGGCGGAGCTGTCTTTTGAAAGCAAGCGACCAATACCGGGCAGGATGTATTTGAAGTAAAATTTATAAATCTGAGCAAAGGGAAAGGTTTCCGGCTGAGAAAACTCCAGCACCAAAATTTGTCCGCCGGGCTTAAGCACGCGGTTCATTTCCTTCATCCCTTTTTCTAGATTTTCAAAGTTACGCACGCCGAAGGCAACGGTAACCAAGTCAAATGAGTTGTCTTCAAAAGGCAAATCCTCGCTGTCGCCGTAGGTCAGCTCAATGCGCTTGTCGAGCATTTTGCGCTTAACCTTTTGCCGACCGATGTCGAGCATTCCATTGGAAATGTCTACGCCGGTGATCTTTTTCGGTTGCAATTTGGCAAGTGCAATGGCCAAATCACCTGTGCCGGTAGCTACATCGAGAATGTAATCAGATGAATGCTCTCGGGCCATTTTCAACAAACGTCTGCGCCAACCCTTGTCAATACCTAGGGATAAAATGTGGTTTAGACGATCGTAACTGTGGGCGATGTTGTCAAACATCTGCGCCACCTGCTCTTTTTTACTGCCGTCTCCATCGGCGTAGGGACGTACCTCTTTTGATTTACTCATGCGGCAAAATTAGTGTATGCTCAGCTACTATTTTACCCCACCGTGACGTGTGCGGAGGGATATTTGTAATTTTTGAATTTTTTAGGCTTCAACAAGGCAAAAGCGAGGGTCAGCACCCCAACTCTACCAATGATCATGGACGCCATTATAGTAATGCGTGAAAGAGGAGAAAGTTCAGCCGTAATACCTCTTGATAGGCCTACATTACACAGTGCACTAACCTGCTCAAACATCAAATCAACAAAAGGAATATGAGGCTCCACCAAAGCAAGGATAAAAATACCAACCGTAATCCCTGTTAGAGTAAAAAGAAAAATAGCTATTGCCCTTTTCATCAAGTCTGTAGAAATGGTGTATTTAAAGAGTTCGAGCCTTGGTTTACCGCGAATAATGGAGTAGCCAACCACCAATAACAAAGAAAATGTATTCGTCTTGATACCTCCACCGGTAGATCCTGGCGCACCGCCAATAAACATATAAAAAATCATGGCTACTATCATTGCCGTTGATAAAGAACCAATATCAATGGTGTTAAATCCGGCCGAGCGCAACGTCACCGATTGGAAAAAAGATGCCATACTTTTTTCTACCATCGACAAACCACGTAGTTCTAAATCAAACTCTATAACAAAGAATAAAACAAAAGCTGAAAGTATGAGCGCAAGTGAAGCGTACACACTGATTTTAGTATCCATGCGAAATTTTCGCCATCGTTCTTTTTTTATACGCTTACGGAACCATGTATGGACAATATCTCCCAAGTTACTGAACCCTAAAGATCCCATAATAATCAACAAGGCAATGAAGCCATGAAGTGTCATATTAGCACCTACAGCCTCATCGGCAAGACCGCCACTCAAGGTTGAAAACCCGGCATTATTAAACGCTGAAATAGAGTGAAATATTGAAAAAAACAAGCGCTCTGCTGTTGAAAGAAACGCATCAGAATGTCTTATCGTCCAAAATATCAACGAAGCACCAATCACTTCAAAAAATAATACAAAGGCAATCATTTGCTTAAACACTTTTCGTGAGCTTTCAGGAGAATCGGCTAAGACACTGCTTTGCAGCACCGACTGAAACTTTAATCCAATCCCGTTTCGCGCCAAAAAGGCCAACATGGTAGCAAAGGTTACAATATTTAAACCACCTAACTGAATCAAAATCATAATGACTAACTGCCCCTTTAGAGTATACACCTCACCTATGTCAACAACAGAAAGTCCCGTTAGACAACTTGCAGAAATAGATGTAAAGACAGCATCAAATAACACACCTTTGCCAGAAACATTCATTTCCGGAAGCATCAAAAGCAATGAACCTATGGCTATGAGTAAAAAAAGACTAACCACAAAAAAGACAGGTGGCGAAAAATTTACTCGATTTAAAAAGGTAGTTGATTTACCTATTTCAAGTGAAACCAGATAAAGCAGGTAAATCTGAATAAATCCAATGATAAAATCATTGAACCACTTCACGTCGAGCTGTCGGCCCAACCAAGCCACCAAATTGAGATCGAAGAAAAGAATACTGGCACCGTTGATCAAAATAAAGCCAATAGCAATCCCTTCCCGCCAGGTTTCTCGAAAATATGTCATCGGTTGAAAACTATAGATATAGCCAATCACATATTTAACCACGTAAAATCCGAGGGAAAAATGAATCAAGCCCAGCACCACTGTTCTATTCACCTTATCGTCGGGATAGCCATAATAGTACAAAAGCGAACTCAAGACCACCAGGGAAACCAGAGCACTGAAATAATTCAGCACCGAAGCCATCTGCTCCTTACTTCCGTAAAGTCTAAGGTTAACCGCCTCGCGAAAAGATTTAATCTTGTTAGTCATTGCGAGGCAAATATCCGTCATGTTGGGATAATGGACGACATTTTTCGTGGGAACATCAAAACGCCCAATACATCATCAATAATCCAAAAAAATGGCAGGAGGAATGTGTTAAATAATTAGCCAGTTATTTAAAATGCAAACGAAAACCCCGTTGTTACCCAAAAAAACACATTGAACATTCTTCTGCCATCAGAATCCATGGTAAGTATATCCTCGTTTTTATAGGGGGTGTATCTGTCTCTGCCATTTTCATTCACCTCATCTTCA
>PXCF01000055.1 GCA_003566715.1 Cryomorphaceae bacterium
GTCAAGGATGCGGTTTATCTCATCAAGTGAAAGAATATTGGGGAACATTAAATTTTTTCGTGGTCTCTTTAATCGAATGGGCTCCCAATCTCTTTCAAGTATATCTACTTGTAATATTTTATAAGCACTGATTTGCTGATTGATAAAAGAGGTAGATAGCCCATCTGTATTTACTTTTTCATACAAAAAGCGCTTTAACTCACTACAAGTTATTTCCTCAACGGGCTTGTTGAATGATTTATGCAGCAAAACAATGGCTGTTTTATAAGTGCGAATGCTGGAAGCACTATAATTGCGGAAACGCAGTTCACGCTCGAATGAGCTTAATAAGGTCTCAAAAGACTTCATAATACTTAATTTTATGGTTAAAACCATAACTTAAGCATTAAAGCCGAATGAAAGCCACCAAAGGTTTAGTTCAACGTTTGGGCGCTTGGCGCAGTGGCGGATTTCGGAGCACTAAACTGTCAATACACCACAAAATTTGATGCGAGGTAGAATGTTTAATTAACAACGTCACCCGCCATTGAGCCAAACGCCTGTTATAGGCTGGCTTATTTTTTAAACGCATTGACAAAATTTTTCTTTGCTAATCCTGCATTTTTTTCCATAAGCTCAATATACCCTGTTTTTAAATTTACCCTAAGGATCATTTGAACACCTCCTTTTGTGTCGCTTTCATTGGGTTGATAACTAAGTTTATATCTCTGTTCATTATCTAATAATCCAATTTCTTTGGGCTCTCCATCATAAAAACTGCATTCTATTACGTCTTTCATTTTTGTCGTGTCTATTTCTTCTTCAAATAACTCGGAAATAGCAAAAATGAAATAATCACTTTCTTTGCCAATATTTATAAATTTAATGTTATGACTTGAATAGTCAATAAATATTTTAATTGAAGCTTTTTGTCCTTTGTAAATGAAACTGGCAACAATGTATTGTTTTTTATCAAATGTTGTTGATGAATAATTTTCGGGGGTCAGGATAAGTGGTTTATAGAAAGGTTGATTTTTATAGTCAAATGATTTAATAGTTGTAATTTCATTAATTGGGAAATTAAATGCTTTATTCCTTGAACAAGAATAAAGTGAAAGAGCCATAAAGAAATATATTATTATTCGTGTCATTTATTTAGCTTGCCTATAACTCGTTTATATGCGCACCTTTTTTGCACAATATATCCCATATCGGTATGTATTGTGCACTTTTGTATGCACTTTATGGAGTCAAATATAATACGAAAAAGCTTATTCTCTTTGACCTTTATCATTCATCAAAGGAAATGCATATTTTCTCTAAGCGCTTCTCCAGCTATCGGACTTTATAGTCAGCAACTAATTATAATTTTTCAGTCGCTCTAAAACCCTTCAACTTTTGTAATATTGCAACGAACCCATAAATCGTCTAACCGCAATGAGCAACAACCAACCCAAAGGCCCCATAGGAATTTTTGACTCCGGCGTAGGTGGATTGACCATCGCGCGGGCCGTACGCGAACTGATGCCCAACGAAGACATCTTGTACTTTGGCGATACCTTGCACCTGCCTTACGGAGAAAAATCGCCGGATGCCATTAGGAGATACAGCGAAGCCATTGCGCGTTTTCTCTTGAAAAATGAGGCGAAATGCATTCTCATTGCTTGCAACTCCGCTTCGGCCAATGCCTTTCACCATTTAAAAAAAACCTTTCCTGACGTTCTTTTTATCAACGTCATTGACCCTGTTGTTGATTTTATTAGGTTAAACAAGTTTTCTTCGGTAGGCGTTATTGGCACCAAAGCAACCATAACTTCTCTTGCTTACCAAAAAAGACTCGATGGCATTAGCAATCAAATTATTGCCAAGGCCACGCCTCTTCTGGCGGCCATGATTGAAGAGGGGTTTACAGATGGGAATGTAGCTGAGTCGGTTATTACTGCTTATTTAGGCAACGACCACGTCAGTCAAAGTGATGCGCTTATTCTCGGCTGTACCCACTACCCTCTTATTAGTGAAAAAATTAAGCAAGTAGTTAGCGATCAATGTACAATCATCGATGGCCCTGGAATTATTGCTGAATACACCAAAAATCAACTGGAAGATCTAGCGTTGGTAGCTGAAAGAAAAAAGCCGGGAACCATACGCATTTATGTTTCAGATCACACGCCGTCATTTGCCCGTTTGGCCGGATTGTTTTTCGGCGATAACCTCGATTTAAAAGAACAAAATTTAGCTTATGATCCGATGGGATAACTGCTTTTCAGGCATTCGCTTCGGCGAAGAGTCATTGTCTGAGCCTACGCGCACGCAATACGAACGCGATTACGACCGCATCATTTACTCGTCGCCTTTTAGACGCTTGCAGAATAAAACGCAGGTCTTCCCCCTACCCGATGCGGTATTTGTACACAACCGACTCACCCACTCCTTAGAAGTGGCCAGTGTGGGGCGCTCATTGGGCAAGCAATGCGGACAAAGGCTCTTAAAAAAACACGGCGACACGTGGAACAAAGAAACGCGCACTTTTTACCAATACGACTTACCGCTGGTGATCTCAGCCGCTTGTTTGGCCCACGATATCGGCAATCCACCCTTCGGTCACAGTGGCGAAGAGGCCATTGGCAACTACTTTCAAAAGAACGGGGATGTTATGATCGATGACAAACCCCTGCGCACATACGTGGACGACAACGCTTGGCACGACTTGCTCAAGTTTGAGGGCAACGCCAACGGTTTCCGACTGCTGACCCATCACTTTCCTACGCGATTGGCAGGTGGGTTTCGGCTCACCTACACCACACTTGCTGCCATGGCAAAGTATCCCTGTGCGGCCGTAGCGTCTGATAAAAAGAAGGGTCTGCACCGAAAGAAGTTCGGCTTTTTCCAAGACGACGAAACGCGCTTTAGAGAAATGGCCACGCGATTGAATATGGTGGTTGATCAAGATGAACCGAGAAGTTACCTGCGTCATCCTTTTGTGAGCATGGTGGAAGCCGCCGACGATATTTGCTACCTGGTCATGGACTGGGAAGACGCGCACCGCTTGGGCATCATTCGCTTCGATGAAGCCAAAAATGCGTTGATGCCCATACTTGAGGCCTCGGGTACGGATATGGATCGCGTGAAGGAAAACCTTAACGGCCTAAAACAAGACCCCAACGAGAGCATCGCCTACCTGCGCGCCAAAGTCATCGGCACCTTAATCGGTATGTGTGTGGATGTATTTGAAGAACACGAAGCCGCCATTCTCAACGGCACCTTTCCCAAGGCCTTAATCGACGGGATACCGGCGCTGGTACAACAGGCACTGGAAGCAATTCGCAATGAATCGGTGAAGAAGATTTACCGCCACCCCTCCGTGGCGCGTATTGAAATCAGTGGTCATGAGGTCATCACCGGACTCCTTGAAGCCTACATACCGGCGGTATTGCGACAATCGCCTACGGGAAAGGAGAAAAGTTTGCTGCACTTGCTGCCCGGACAATACCGTCAACCGGCTGAGAGCAGCGATTACCAAAAGATTTTGTCCATCATAGACTTCGTGTCCGGCATGACCGACATCTACGCCTTGCAGCGCTTTCAAGAACTGAAGGGCATACGCATCAGTCTATACTCTTAAAGGCTGCAACAACATCCTCGGCCTTTATGCGATGGAGACAGGCCAAGTCGCCGCGCCAACAGGGCTTATTACCAAAGACTGAGCACGGTCGGCAGGTTAATTCGTCCGTAGATACCTCCACGTGCGCTTGCGTATGTTGCGGTGTAAATCCGGCGTCTTTGTGCGTGGCTCCCCAGATGGTTATGACCGGACAATGCACCAGGGAGGCTAAGTGTCCGTTGGCGCTGTCCATACTCACCATGGCGCGCAATCCCGACATAAACTTCAGTTCTTCAAGCAATCCTCCCGAAAATACCGCTAAAGTTGCCCCGGTTTCGTGGGCAACACCTTGCAAATGCGCTCGTTCTTTTCCGGGGGCGCTAAAAAGAAATACTTCCTCGTCGAGCGTTTGCAGTGCTTTGACAAACAAGGGGATCTTTTCCGGCGGTAGTGCCTTTTGTGCAAATCCGGCAAAGGGCGCAAACCCTATCCCCTTTCTTTGACCTTTAAATTCGTAAATCGGCGGTGCTTCAACCGAGCTCACTTGTATTCCCGCTTTGATGAAGGTTTGTCGATAACGCTCCACCATTGGTTCTATTACTACCCGTTCTTTGTTCTCTTTAGCGGTGAGTTTTTTGCGCAAATCGCGCTGCTTGTCGAGCACCTTCACTTTGGTGCCGCCAAGCTTAAACAACGCACCGATGGTTCTCGATCGCAGCACATTGTGGACATCCACTACGGCGTGAAAATGCTTCTTTTTCAACTGCGCGTACAAACGCGTGAGTCCAAACAAACCTCGGTGTTTGTTTTGCAAATCCGGCACAATCACTTCCACCCTATCCAAATGGGCGAAAATGGGCATCATGGCCTTGCGCGTGAGCAACGTAATGTGTAGGTCGGGATTTTCGTGAAGGGCACGATAAACGACGGGATAAAGCATGGCCACATCGCCCAAAGCGGATAATCGTATGAGAAGAATCCGGCGGGCCATGGCGGTTACAACTTGTTTTTGTTGTACAAGACCGGGTTGAGAGACGGATCGTTGTACATCTTCACCTGGCGATATACCTTGTAATATCGTTTCCCCATCATCACTTCCTCCATCAACTGAGAAATGGCCTTGGTAAGGTCGGCGCGCTGGGTCTGCAACAACGCTTGTTTGGCTTTGAGGAAATCCATTTTCTCCGCATTTCCACGGGCGACCTCCACGCTCATGTGGTAAACCTTGAGGGCTAAAATGGACAAGCGGTCAATGGCCCAAGCCATGCTCTCCGTGTTGAGAACGGCGCCCTTCGCGGGCGATTCCGGGAGATTCAGCATGTCGATAAACACATCGTCAAGACGCTCCACCAAGTCCGTTCTCTCCTGATTGGACTTGTCGATGCGTCGTTTCACTTCCATACCGCTTTCCGGCTTGATTTCCGGATCGCGAACGATGTCTTCCAAGTGCCATTGCACGGTATCAATCCAGCACTTTTTATAAAGCAGTCCTTCGAGGGTGTTTTCAGAAAACGGATTGTTGATGGGTTGGTCCACATCATCCTTGACGTGATAATCTTCGATCACGCGTTCAAAAATGGCGTACCACGCTTGTACGTGGTCAAATGGTGATTGATCAGGCATTCCAAAGTTTTGTAAAGGCCTTGTTGAGGCGGTTTAATGCTTCGGTGAGTACGGATTCTGAGGTGGCGTAGGAAAGGCGAATACAGTTGGGCGCACCAAAGGCATCGCCGGTAACGGTCGACACATTGGCCTCTTCCAAAAGATACAGACTCAAATCGGTGGCGTTGTTGATTGTTTTTCCATCGACAGACTTCCCGTAGTAAGCGGATACATCGGGAAAGGCATAGAAAGCACCTTGGGGGGTGTTGACAATCAGTCCCGGGATTTGCTTTAGTCCGGCAATAACCAAGTCGCGGCGTTTTTCAAATGCAGACCTCATGTATTCCAGTTCGGCGGGATCGGCCTTCATAGCCGCAATGGCTGCGCGCTGCGTAATGCTCGACGTGGCCGAGGTAAACTGTCCCTGCATTTTATCACAGGCGGCGGCCAGTTCTTTAGGAGCGGCCATATAGCCCAAGCGCCAGCCCGTCATGGCAAATCCCTTAGACAAGCCATTGATGATGACCGTACGGTCTTTCATCCCCTCTACCGATGCGATGCTGGGGACCTTTCCGTTGTAAGTAATCAGTTCGTAAATCTCGTCGGAAATCACTGTTAAGTCCTTGTGTTGCAAAACAACATTGGCCAAGGGTTTCAATTCCTCTTCGGTATAAATACTCCCCGATGGATTACAGGGAGAGCTGTATAAGAGAATTCTCGATTTTGGTGAAATGGCCTTTTCCAGTTGTTCGGGCGAGATTTTAAAATCTTGCTCCACCCCGGCAGGAACGACAATAGGTACACCTCCGGCAATTTCCACCATAGCCACGTAGCTCACCCAGTAAGGCGCGGGAATAATGACTTCATCGCCGGGATTGACCAAGCACATTATGGCGTTGATGATGGCCTGTTTGGCACCGGTACTCACCACGATTTGGTCAATGCCGTAATCGAGTTGGTTATCGCGTTTGAGCTTATCGGCAATTGCTTGGCGCAAATCTGCGTAACCGGGCACGGGCGTGTAATATGAAAAATCGTCGTCGATCGCCTTCTTAGCGGCCTCTTTCACGAAGTCCGGCGTGGTAAAATCGGGTTCGCCTAGGCTCAAGCTGATGATATCAATACCACTTTCTTTAAGTTCGCGGCTCTTTTTTGCCATGGCTATCGTCTGACTTTCAGACAACCCTTTAATACGGTCAGATAAACGCATGTAAAATGATTTGTGTTGGTGCAAACATAGTGAAGAAAGAGGGTTTTTTAATGAAAATTGAGAACCGGAGCTCAACGACCGGATGAGGGGAAATAAAGGGCTATACATTCAGGGGATAACCTTGTAGAGACGCACGGCAGTGCGTCTTAATAATGAAAAATGAAGAATTGGGTGGTCTGCGTTCTTTGCGTCTCTGCGGTGAAAAAGTCGATGCGATTCAATATATGCTTATGCTATAGTTTCAACCCGTCCAACCAAACCCCCAAGCTTCCTCACCTTACCCCCTACAACCTTTTCATCTGTCGATCAATGTCCTTTTGCTTGATGCTTTCGCGCTTATCAAACTGCTTCTTACCCTTAGCCAGAGCAATTTCTAATTTGGCCAGTCCGCGGTCGTTGATGAACAAGGCGACGGGGATGATGGTGTTGCCCACGTTTTTCATCTTGACTTCGAGTTTGTTCAACTCTCGTTTATTGAGCAGCAGCTTGCGGTCGCGGTAAGGCTCGTGATTATTGATGTTGCCGTGACTGTACTCAGCGATATGCATACCGCGAATGAAGAGTTCGCCGTTGAGGAACAAACAATAGCTGTCGCTCAGTGCTGCTTTGCCCTCGCGAATGGCTTTTATTTCGGTACCAAACAACTGCATACCCGCTACGAATGTTTCTAATAACTCGTAGTCGTAGCGCGCACGGCGATTCTTGATGTGTACCTTGTTCTTCATTTGTCCTTTCGGAAATTACAGAAGCGCGAAAGTACAAAACGCTATTGTACTTTTGCAGCTCTTTTTTACCCGCATTATGTACAAAGCAATCATTCGTCCGCTACTCTTTTCTTTCCCTCCGGAAACCTCCCACCACCTCGCGTTAAAATCCATGCGTTTTTTTATGGGCATACCGGGTATTCGCTCTTTGGTGAAAGGCTTGTACAAACACGAATCTCCTGTGGAATTAATGGGGCTGACTTTCCCCAACCGAGTGGGACTGGCCGCGGGTTTTGACAAAAACGCAGAGTATTATAAAGAATTGGGTGCTTTGGGGTTTGGTTTTGTGGAGATTGGTACGGTCACGCCCCAAGCACAGCCGGGCAATCCACAGCCGCGCTTGTTTCGCCTTCCAGCCGATGGCGGACTGATCAATCGCATGGGCTTTAACAACGACGGTTTAGAAGCCGTGGTTGCGCGCTTGAAAAACCGTCCTGACGGATTGATTGTCGGCGGGAACATTGGTAAAAATAAAGTAACACCTAATGAAGACGCCGTGAGCGATTACCTTAAAGGCGTGGACGCTCTTTACCCGTACGTAGATTATTTTACGGTAAACGTAAGTTCGCCGAATACACCCGGACTACGCGAACTTCAAGAGAAAGCGCCTTTAACCAACCTACTCAAGCAAGTCCGCGACCGTGTAAACGAGCTCGGTGGAACCCGTCCGGTTTTGTTAAAAATTGCCCCCGATATGGGCGAAGGTCAGCTGGACGACATCGCTGATATTGTCCTTGAACTAAAACTGGACGGAGTGATCGCAACCAACACCACCATCGATCGTGAAGGACTCAAAACACCCGACGTGGCCTCCTTCGGAGCCGGAGGACTGAGTGGGGCGCCGGTAAAAGTGGCTTCCACCAATGTGGTTCGCTACTTGGCCCAACGCGCCGAAAAACGATTTGCCATCATCGCCAGTGGCGGGATTTTCACAACCGAAGACGCGCGAGAAAAAATTGCAGCCGGGGCCGATTTGGTTCAAGTGTACACCGGCTTTATTTACGAAGGTCCGGGTATGGTCAAGCGAATCGCCAAAAGCTTATCGTAGTTGCCAAACCGCGCTGTCCTTTGTATTTTCGCGCTCTAAAGCACATCTATGTCTAAGGATATATCCATCATTGAATGTCCGCGCGATGCCATGCAAGGACGGCACAACTTCATAGCCACGGAAGATAAAATTAATTATATCAATCGCTTACTCAATGTAGGCTTTCATACCATAGATGTCGGTAGTTTTGTTTCCCCTAAGGCCATTCCCCAGATGCGTGATACGGCCGATGTGCTAAACAACATCAACTGGAAAGACCGATCGAGCAAACTCCTCACCATCGTGGCCAACGAACGTGGCGCCCGTGATGCCGTAAGCTTTGAGCAGGTCGATTACCTGGGGTATCCCTTCAGTATATCCGAAGAGTTTCAAAAGCGCAACACCAATAAAACCATTGCCGAATCCTTGGCATTGGTCAAAACGCTCAAACGTATCGCTGATGAGCACAATAAGCAATTGGTGGTGTATATTTCTATGGGCTTTGGCAATCCCTACGGCGAAGACTGGTCGCCAGAGATGGTGGCTGAATGGAGTCGTCGCCTCATTGATTTGGATATCGACATACTCAGTTTGTCGGACACAGTAGGCATGGCAAAAACCGAAGACATACACAACGCTTTCTCTCATCTTACCAGTCATTTTCCCGACGTCACTTTTGGGGCGCATTTGCACACACCTTACGATGCCTGGCACGACAAGGTAGAAGCTGCTTACAACGGAGGTTGCACACGTTTCGATGGCGCCATTCGTGGATATGGGGGGTGTCCCATGGCTACCGATAGTTTGGTTGGCAATATGCCTACGGAAAAACTCATCACTTTTGCCGAGCATAAAAAACTCAATCACGGCTTAAATGCCTTAGCTCTGGAGTCGGCCTATAATGCGGCGATGGATCTATTTGTTGGGGAGGAGTTTTAGTGTTTAGTATTCAGTTTGGAGTATTCAGTATTCAGTATTCAGTATTCAGTTTGGAGTTTTCAGTATTCAGTGTTAAGTATTCAGTTTGGAGTTTTCAGTGTTTAGTTTGGAATGAAACATTTAATCCAATTCTGTCGCTAACGCCATAAACGTCTCAACGACTAATCGACTAAACATATTCCGTTTAGCCATTGACTTTTTTAACTATTCCGGAAATTTTTATTGATACAACGCAACCATTTTAATCAATGCTGCATCTAAGGGGTAACGAATCGCGTAAGCGACTATATTTGTAGACCAACCTAAGTGTAAATGAACGAGCAAATACTCATTGAGGCGGCGATTAAGGGTCAGGCACTGGCTCAGCGTCAACTTTATGATAATTACGCCCCACGGGTATTTGCCGTTTGTTTGCGCTACCTGCAACGCGAAGATGCCGAAGAAGCACTATCGAATGCTTGGATTAAAGTATTTGACAAACTACACCTCTTCCGCGCCGATAGCAAGTTGATCACCTGGGTTACCCGTATTGCGGTCAACGAATGCTTGATGATGCTGCGAAAAAAAAATGTGTTTTTTGAGCAAATCGACGAACAGCAACAGCAGCCTTTACGGCAGTTGGAAAGCGATGCCAGCGAAGAACAGCAGTTGATGCACTTCATCGCCGAGTTGCCCATTGGTTACCGAACGGTATTCAACCTCTACGCCATCGAAGGGTATGGTCACAAAGAAATTGCCGAAATGCTCAACATTTCCGAAGGCACCAGCAAAAGTCAGCTTTCACGCGCTCGTGAAATTTTGAAAAAGAAAGTGGAACAAGATATTTTCAATTATGGATAAGCACGAATTGGACAGTTATTTCCGCAAGCGACTGGAAAATGCGGCTATCACCCCGCCCCCCGGCGCTTGGGAGAAGATTCAGAAAAAGCAAAAACCCACGCGGAGACCGTACTACTTTATGGCTGCCGCCATGGCTGCACTGTTGATGGCTTTGCCGTTTTTACTGCAAAGAGAACCCGGTGTGTATTCGCCGCGTGA
>PXCF01000151.1 GCA_003566715.1 Cryomorphaceae bacterium
AAATCCAATAGACGAATGATATGCGGTAGCTTTTGAAGAGGCGTATCGTTTGACAATATATACCTGTCTTGGTCTTTTAAACCAAACCAAACTTTTTCTTCAACATAATCCTCTAAATAAACTTTACTACTGAGATCTTTTTCAGATGACTTCGTCCAATTCCAAGGTTCATCAATAACATCATAGTTGCTCTTTAAAAGCTCTTTTATGGTTTGGAATTCAATTCTTTCAGAGTTATCGCCATTAACGGTAAATGCTTCTAAGGTATGTCCGTTGTAGAGAATAATGTATTTTGCCCCAATTTTACTGGTGTACTTTTTCGCTTGATTAAGGGTTCTTTCTGTAATGGCTACATTCGTTGCTTTTAGTTCTAAAACAATCTCAGGGTAATCTGATGTTTCGTCCTTAAACAGAACAATATCCATCCTGTCTAATGAGGCCTTTTTATTTACCTTTTTCACTTGATATTCCACTTCGATTAAATTAGGATGAATGCCTTCTTCATCTAATATGTATTGAATAAAAGCCTGCCTAACCTGTTCCTCATTGGTTGCGCGAATGAGCTTTTTTCTCTTGTAGCACATCACATATTCATAGCCCTGGTTTGGGTAGGTCTTGATTGGGTTGTCTGAAATTCGCTGTAGGGTAGATAAAATGTTTTCCATGTGTTTTTAAGGTTTGTTTTGTTTTTAATTATATAAAAATCAGTTATTTACAAAAATTAAAATCATAATTTCAAAACTAGGTGATAAAGTGAAAATAAACAAGTGTGTCATAAACATTTATCGAAATCCCAAACCCCCAAACTTCCTCCCTCCCTTACTTATCTTTGCATCATGCACAAACCCATCACATTTTTTCTTTTACTGGTGGCACTGTCGGCTCGTGGACAGTTGAAGGAGTTTTACGTGTCGGAGCGCGAGGCCGATGAGACGCCGGTGGTGCAGGCGAGTAACACATTTCCGAATAATTCGTTGGTGCTGATTTATTCAGATTTAGAGGGCTTGGACTTTCGTTCATCTATAGGGGAAATCAATCAACAGTTTTACAATCAACGGGCGAGTCGGTATGAGCTGCTGGTATCGCCGCAAAAGCAGATTTTATTTGTTTCGGCGCAGGGGTTCATTGAGAAGCGTTTGGCATTGATCAATCCCGCCCCCAAGGCCGTGTATTACTATCAGGTGGACCAACGCAAAGGACAGGATGAGCTGGCGGTGTACTTTAGGGTTTATCCACCGGATGCGCGTTTGTCGGTTAACGATCGGCCAACTCCCGTCAACCAAACGGTGCGGGTGCCTCTGGGGACGGTGCGGGTGCAATTGGAAAGGGAAGACTACCGCACAGTGGATGAGCAGCTCACCATTTCTGAAGACCAAGTGAATTATGAATACATCATGGAAAGAGACGATCGGGACGTGGTGGTGATCAAAGAAACCAAGGTTGAGGAGCCGTCGCCGCTGCCGGAACCGATTAGGTCTTTGGAAGCCGATATGGTGTTTGTCGAGGGCGGCGATTTTATTCGGGGATGCACTGCGGAACAGGTTAGCGCGTGTTTGTCGGAGGAAAAACCGGCCCATCAGGTATCGCTTGATGATTTTTACATTGGGAAATACGAGGTCACGGTGGCTCAGTTTGCCGCCTTTGTTGCCGCCACTGATTATCAGGCCGAGGCGGATCGTGCGGGGGGGAGTAAGGTGTGGACTGGGGAGAATTGGCAGAAACAACCCGGCGTTAACTGGCAATGTAATGCCGCAGGAAAGAAGATCAGCGAAGAAGAATACGAGCATCCGGTGGTGCACGTGAGTTGGAACGACGCGGTGGCCTTTTGCAATTGGTTGAGTGCGCTTACCGAAAAGAATTATCGTCTGCCTACCGAGGCGGAATGGGAGTATGCGGCCAGGGGTGGTTTCGAGACAAAGGCCACGCGCTATGCAGGAAGTGGTGATTTGGATTCGGTTGGCTGGTATAAATCCAATAGTGGCGGACAAACGCATCGGGTGGGAGAGAAGGCGTCCAATGCGCTGGGGCTGTACGATATGAGCGGAAATGTGTGGGAGTGGTGTGCGGATTGGTATGGGCGATATTCTTCGGCGGAACAGCAAAACCCCACGGGTCCTGCCGGGGGTAAGTATCGTATCATGCGGGGTGGGAGTTGGCTTAGTTTGCCCAAACGGAGTCGGGTGTCCAATCGGGATTACAACAAACCGCAGTCGAGTGCGGGGGATAGTGGCTTTCGTGTAGTGCGTGAATAAAGGTAGTTTTTGGCCACCAATGATTTTGTATTTATTATGTTTGTACTCCCTACCATTTAAATCTGTTTTATGCTTGCATCACTATACGAAAATCTGTCAGCCATTTCATTGGCCTTTGCTTTTTTGATATTCTTTTCACCATATTTTCTCCGTCCTTACTTTGATAAAACACAAATCGCCAGTATTGTCATTACAGCGGGTATTTTGGGAACTTTTTTTGGCGTGTTTATGGGGTTATTGAATTTTGACGCCGATAAGATTGAGGAGAGTATTCCCAATCTAATCAGTGGATTGAAAACAGCCTTTTTAACCTCAATATCTGGTTTGGTAACCAACTTGATCCTTAGGATTATTCCTTCTGCCTATGGTTTCAAAAGAACGGTTAAAAATAGCAAATCTGATAATGTGGGCGAGCAAATCATTGAATCAATGAACAAAGTGGCTAATGCCATTTCCGGCGAAGGGGAGTCAACGATGGTAACACAGTTGCAGAAAATCCGAACAACCAACCTGGACGGTTTTGAGAAAATGAACAAATCGTTTGAAACCTTTGCCGAGCGGGTGGTATCTGACAATACCCAGAGTTTGATCGATGCGCTTACCCAAGTGATGCGCGATTTCAATACACAAATCAACGAGCAGTTTGGCGACAATTTTGTCCAACTCAATGAAGGTATCGGCGCCATGCTGGATTGGCAGAAAGAATACAAGGCGCAGGTGGAGACGCTTACCGAGCAGTTTACCAAGGTTACCGAGAGCGTGTTAGCCATCGATAAGTCGCTCAACAACACCGCCAAGAGCAGTGAGACCATCTTTGAGGCCAACGAGTTGTTGAAAGAAACCCTCTCCGAACTGACGCCAACGGTAAAGTCGTTATCGGACTTGGGCGAACGAGCCAAGCAGTCCTTCCCGGCAATTGAGAAAAATATGGAGTCGTTGACGAGGTCTTCGAAAGATCTCATTCAAAACTCCGTGGATGATATCGAAGGGCGTTACGAGGAATTGGCCGATACGCAAAAGAAGTTGATGGAGAGCTACCGCGCCAATATTGAAAAAATGATTTCCGACAATGCCGAGCGGGTGCAGAAGTTGGATGCAGCTTTGGGTGATGAGTTGAACAAGTCTCTAGAGAGTTTGGGAAGTCACCTTACCTCTTTGTCAAAGCACTTTGTGAACGATTACAAGCCGCTGACCGAGAAGTTGAAGGAGGTCGTGCAGTTGGCCAATAAACTAAACTAAGATGGTGGATTTTAGTCCCAAACAAGACGGAGAAAGTCAGTGGCTGCCGATATCTGATTTGATGGCGGTGCTGATGATGGTTTTCTTGTTGATTGCCGTGAGCTTTATGCTGCGGGTGTATATGGAAAAGGAGCGGATTAGGGAAGTGGCGGTTACATACAACAAATTGCAGGACGACCTGTACGAGGAATTACTCACCGAGTTTCAAGACGATCTGGAACGCTGGGATGCGGTGATCGACAAGGAGAATCTGAGTGTGCGTTTTAAATCACCGCGCATCATTTTTGATAACAACGAATACGAGATCAACAAGGATTTTAAGGACATATTGGACGAGTTTTTTCCCCGATTTATTCGAATTCTTCACGGGGACGAGTATAGAAACGACATCGACGAAATCCGCATCGAGGGGCACACCTCCAGTGAGTGGCGTACGCAGACATCGGAGCACGATGCCTACATTTTAAATATGCAATTGTCACAAAACCGCACCCGAAATGTATTGGAATACGTCCTAGGTATCGACGACAATCATACCATCCTTCGGTGGGCTCGTCAGCATCTCGTGGCCAATGGATTAAGCTCAAGTAGGTTGATTTACAATGCCGACGGAACGGAAAACAAGGAGCTTTCGAAGCGTGTGGAGTTTAGAGTGAAAACCAATGCCGAGCAGCGCATTGCCAAAATCTTGAGTGAGTAATGAAGCTGATAGATTTTGACAAGCAACCGGAGCTGAGTGCCCTTCTCAATCTGATGGGGGCGAAACTTGTACGATTGCAAACGGGCAGTTCATGGGAGTCTATCAACGACGACAAGTTGAGCGAAATTCTCGCTACCGGAGAGGTGGAGGTGAGCATCGAGGAGCTTGAAGGTATAGATTTGGTGGACGGGGTTTTTGAATATGAAGGTCAGCGGGTCATCGTTTACATACGTGATCAGATTAACAAATATTATTCTTCAGGCTATAAATTTCACTTCACTAAATGCAGTACTATTTCTGAAGCATTCACTTATAAACGCGATTCTCGCTATGTATTGTCTATGCGTACTGATGGGCAGTTCATCATTAATTTGGTTGATAATGGTGAGATAGTCAAAAAGGGGTTAGTAGAGCCTTTAAACGTTTGTCGAAACTGTTTGAGGGCCGATGATTATCAGGGATATAGTACAGCCACGCGCGAACGCAAAGATCAAATTTACGATCGATTTGATCTGAATGAATTCTTTAAGAAGAACAAGAAGGGTGATTTAAATCGCAGAGATTTTCGAAGGTCCGATGAATGGTAATCCAACATGACAAACAGATGCAGTTAAAACAGATATTTTGGTTATTGGTGATTTTGGGACAGATGCTGTACGCTCAGGAGACTCCGGACTCTGTTCGCAAGAAAAGTAAATATGAGCAGTTTGAGCAGCAGCGCACGGAGCAAATGCGTCGTTATGCCGATAAGCAGGCGTATGATTTGGATAGTTTGCGAGCCATGTTCATGAAATACGAGGCCGAGCGCGAAGATTTGATGGAACAGTTTCTCAACAACGAGAAGGATGACAACCTGGTTGAGCGATCGCAAGCGGCCGAAAAAAAGAATCCCATAGTGGAGGTGCCCACAGAAGAATCTCCCGCGAAGGTCGATGCCCCCAAGCCTCGAGAAGTACCCGCTGATACCCGCCAAGACGAGTTGCTAGTCAGCGAGATCGAAGCCAATCGTCCGGTTTTTTATCCGGTAGATGCCAAGTATCCCATCACCTCTCCCTTTGATTTGAATAGGTTTCATCCGGTTTTGAGAACCAATAAGCCGCATAAAGGTATTGACTTTGGTGCTCCGCAGGGTACACCCGTTTACGCCACCGCCGATGGTTTGGTAGAGATTGCCCGTTTCTCCAAATCGGCAGGCAATTGGGTAATGATTAATCATCACAACGGCTACAAAACCGTTTATATGCACCTAAGCAACTTAGCAAAAAAAGAGAAAGCCCGAATCAAGCGCGGCGATGTTATTGGTTACGTGGGCAGCACAGGATACTCCACCGGTCCGCACCTGCATTATGAGGTCAGATTGGATAATAGGCCGTTAAACCCCAAGCGGTTTTTGATGTACAAGTAGTGAGAGGGGTAAGGCTTGTCCTTACCCTATTGAATTTCGGTTGGAGATGTATAGACCCTTTCATGCCGCTAGACACGAAACCTCGGTGAAAGCCCGGTGCCGGCCCCTCATTTGTCTGTGGTATTTTGGTTGGTACGTGTGGGGTGGCAGGCGCCCAAAAAATGCTGGTGGTACATTGATGATATCTCACACCTCCATCAAAACGCCCTTCCCACCAACATTCCAAAAAACTTGCCCTTCTTTTTTCATCTTTTCACCAAACGTCTCGTGGACATGACCAAAGAAATGATGGTTTGGTTTATGGAGGTCAACCCATTTGCGGAGTAGGTGACAGCCGATGCCGTTATCGAGAATGCCTTTAGGGGGTGCGTGGGTGAGGAGGATATTTGTCTTGGGGTGGTTTTCGGGAAGCTGGAAAAGCACAGGACGGGCGATGGGCGCGAAGAATTGGAGGCCACCAATGCGGATGGTGCGGTTTTCAAGTACGATTATGCTATGGGGAACCTGTGCGTAGGCTACTTCAGGGTCAAATTCAAATGGCCAATCGTGGTTGCCGGGGATAAAGATTTTTTTCTTGGCGGGTGCATTGGCAAGCCATTGAAAACCCGAGGTGAGTTCATCCTCATTGCCATCGGTGCACATATCGCCGAGGTGAATGCACACATCGCACGGTGGGATGTCAATGTCCGAGTGGTTTCCGTGTGTGTCGGAGATGATGAATATTTTCATTGTTTTGGTCATACTGGTACATGGGGACGTTTAATCGTTTGAAAAAAACACATATGATGGCGGTGATTCTATGGTGTGGTAAAGGTAATATTAGACTAAGACAAAATATGTCGTTTTGTTGTCTCGTCCATGCAGACAGGTACGGAATATCGTTAGCACGAAAGGGCATATACGCACCCTCACGCCCCGCGCCAGGGATGGTAGCCTCGAGCGTTCGGGGTAAACGACAAGCGGACAGCCGGCTGTAAGTTCTTGATTTGGCTGAGGTATTTTGGTTGGTGCGTGAGAGGCTCCAGGCGCCTAAGAGCTTATTAGTTATCGCTAAAAATCATAATTGATAACCACATCGATTTCGCCACCTATGGGACAATAAACATCTTTGTATCTGATGCCACCTGACACTTGATCGGAATCTAAATAATAATATTCTAAGGTGACGGTGTCACCGGCTCTTAAGTAGCAACTGGTTTCTACTTGAAAGGCATCTTCAAATGTTAGAAAACGTGAAAACGAATTACATTGACTTTCAAGGGGAGTAGTGAGCTTTATAAACTTGTGTCTCTTAGGGTTTTGTAATTCAAAATTAACTTTGCATCCTTCCGTTAGAATAATGCTAATAAAGTTGTTCTCTCGATTATTTACGTTTATTGGCTCTCCTCTTTGTTTAAAATAACCGTTTTTTTCAGCGTAAATGAATCTTGTTAGTGTTTCTGTTGATAGCATGTAGTAGCCGTTTTTATCTGTTTGGGTATCTATAAAGTAAGGAGAAGAGTTAGATGCAAACCATCCCCTTACTTTGCGTAGGACTACTCTAGCGTCTTCAATGGGTCTGCCGTCTTGCGATAATACCAAGCCTTCCACAGTTGTCGTCCTATCTCTGGCTTTATGACAACCAACAATAATAATGATGAAAGATGTGAGTAAAATACAATTTAATGTTTTCATGTTTGAATTGTGATGATTCGATGCTTGACTTATGATGTAAAACTAAGACTTTTTTAGCCATTTCTGGAATTTTTTTTCAGCTGATCTATACACCATCTCTAAAATTTTTGTCATTGTTTTGTTTATTTTAATGGGCGACTTTTCCATTAACTGTTTCTTGGTCTCTATCCAGTTTTTTCCCGAACTTTTTCTTCTTCGTAAAACGACTGTGAATATTCCCTCAGTTTTAAATTGAGGCATTGGTAAATCAGCAGATCTCATGGCTGATTTAATTCTTCCAATACCTGATCCAATTTGCTCTACCAATCGCATGCGGACAAATAGTCCGAAAATCTGCCGGCCCGCCATAAATCATCCGTTGATTGAAAATGTTCCCGCGGGCCGGCAGGCGCCCAAATACATCCATTCAGTGATGTATGTATAGTGCCATCCTGAGCCCTTCATTTTGCATTCTACACTCTACATTCTACATTTTCCCAAACTTCACCGTAGGCAATACAATACTCACTTCCTTTTCGCTGTCTTCTTTTTTCCACAATACCCGATAATTGATTTCCGCGCTGTTCGGGTGATAACCCTGGGCTTTACGTGCTTCTAACTTTTTGCGATAGCTCTGGGAAAAGCGGACGATGGCTTGGCCTTTTTCGTTGTAACAGCCTTCGGAATCAACCCGCAATTGGTCGCCGCAGAAGTGCTGCTTCACGATGGTTTGGATGTTGAGGAAGTAACTCAACCATACGTCGCGGTGGGTGAGGTGCTCCAATAATTCTTCGGGCGGCTGATGTTCGTCGTGGTCTTCTACGCGCGCTAAACCATCGACGATGATGTGATCAAAGAGTCCGGTATTTTCGTGGATGTGGAGGTTTTTTTTGGCCCTGGTCATGGAGACGTACAAGGGTCGTTTGTCTTTGTCTGTCGTGGCTTTGACGCCGTTGAGCATGAGAAATACGTTGTCGAACTCTTTTCCTTTGGCTTTGTGGATGGTGGAAACATACACGACGTCGCTGCGCTCGCTGAAGAAGTCTTCTGCTTTGGATTCGCGTACGTAACTTTCAAAATCGGTGAGGTACTTTTTTCGGGGGTTGGTGATTTCAAAATCGCGTATGAGCTGCCGGCACATTTCGTATTTGCTGCTGCGCGCATAGGCGTTTTGCAATGTTTGCTTTCCCTGCTCCCACGACGCTTGGGGGATGACGTAGGCATCTTCGGGGAGTTTCATGGCGTGGAGGAAATAGCGAATCTCGACCAGATTGTATAGGGAAAATCCTTCGTTGCTTTGGATCAATTGGGCCGGAACCTTGTGGTACAATAAGAGCCCGGTGATTTGCTCGGCGGCCTCGTTGGTGTTGGTGAGGACGCATACGGAACCACTGAGGTCGGCATGAACGACGTCGAGGACGGTGGGGGTGATGAGGTGGTCGCTCCGGTGGTGCGTCAGGTGGAGATGGCCGTTTTCCTTTCGCATGGGCATGATCGGCGTGTGCTTGAGGCGATGGCGGATGGTTTGCACAAACCGATTGCTGAAATCGACCAAATTGGCAGCACTGCGGTAATTTTCCACGAGCTCGTGTTTTACGGCCTGATGGGTGTGCATAAAGGTTTCGAGGTACTTGGCACTGGCACCGCGAAATTCGAAGATGTTTTGGTCGTCGTCGCCCACGGCTATGACCCGCATGTCTTCGTTGTGCGCCATCAATGCCTCGACCAAAGCAAATTCGTTTTCGTCCATGTCTTGGGCTTCGTCGATGACGAGCACGGTTTTGGTAATCTTGCTGGGTTCGACGTCGTAGGCTTTGATTTTCTCGACGGTCTGATGGATGATGTCGCCGGATTTTTCGAGGTTGCCCACGCGGCCCAAAAGGTCGAAGCAAAAGGCGTGGAAGGTTTTGATCTCGACAAAGTTGGCGGCATTGCCGATGAGTTGAAGCAGTCGCTTCTTAAATTCAGTGGCCGCCGCTCGGGAGAAGGTGAGCATGAGTAATTGCTCGTGTTTGACGTCTTCCATGAGGAGGAGTGAGGCCATTTTGTGGACCAAAACTTTGGTTTTTCCGCTGCCCGGTCCGGCGGCAACAACGATGTAGGGAGAGGTGTTGTCGTTGATGATTTTGAGCTGGGTGGGGGAGAGCTCGCCAAACAATTGCTTGAATTTGGCCGGCGTCATCTTGAGTTTGAGTTGATCGACTTTGCTGCCGGGAAAGTATTTCCGCAAGAAGGAGCTGTAGTTGAGTTGGAAGTAATCTTCGACAAACTGCAGGGCATCGCGGTAGTCGCTGATCATTTTTTTGGCATACTCGCCAACGATGTGAATTTGCTGCACTTTGTTTTCGTAAAACTGATCGAGTTTTTGGTAGTCGTCTTTGGTGTAGCGCTTTTTGTTGTCTTGCTCCAGGCGTTCGATGGTAAGGCGATTGTACACCACCAGAAATCCGCCTTCAATTTTTATGGCGTCGATGCGGGAGAGGTAAAACAGCGCGTCTTCTACGTCGGCAATGCTTATAGAAAGCCCAAAGAGCTCGTCGCGTTGTTCGAAGG
The DNA here is from genome assembly GCA_003566715.1 of Cryomorphaceae bacterium. Taxonomy (GTDB): domain Bacteria; phylum Bacteroidota; class Bacteroidia; order Flavobacteriales; family Schleiferiaceae; genus CSBr16-58. The sequence goes on from PXCF01000151.1 coordinate 9,803, forward strand.
CTTCTTTGAGCTCGTGTACGGAAAACTCCAGGGGAAGTTCCTCGTCTGCTGATTTGTCTTTGGATTTTTTGCCTTTCTTGTAGAGGAAATTGAGGACAAATTTGGCGAGTTGCTGGCGCTTTTCGAGTTTGTCCTGCAACATCGCCAATAGCTCCTGTGGG
>PXCF01000089.1 GCA_003566715.1 Cryomorphaceae bacterium
CCCTTTACATATGTAAATACACAAATGTAAATATATGATTTACATTTGTAAATATAAACAGTCGGGATAAAATGTTTTATTTCTAATAACTTATATTCAACTATTTACAACATTTTACTTCGAGTAAATTATAATTACACGGTTGATGGTGAAAAATTTTATTAAAAATTTTTTGTCAATCAAAAAACGTATTTTACATTTGTAACGTTGAAACTTTACAACTGTAATGGACTACACTGGTTTGATTCAAAGAATTAAAATGCTACAGACTGAAAGCGGGTTGAGCAACCTGTCTTTTGCTGAGGCTTTAGATATCAGTCCGGCGGCATTAAGTCACATATACAGTGGAAGAAATAAACCCAGCCTGGCTTTGATAACAGCCATCGTTGAGCACTTTGACATCACGGCAAACGAACTTTTATACGGCACTAAGCCGGAAACGCTTACTCTATCATCTACTACTGTGCAATCAAATCCCGAAAGTGGCGATTTGAATTCAATTAACGACGACAATCTCGACGCCACTGAAGAGGTGATCTCCAAAGATCATCGTGAATCAGTAGTAAGTGAAGAGCACGACAAAGTCATTACTTCGGTAATTACTACGTTTAGCGACGGGACTTTTAAGGTATATGCTTTACCTTAGAAAATTGTACGGTTAATTTGTTCAACTCGTCATTTTCGGTGTATTTTTGCGCTTATAAATTAATGCTATGTCAAAACGTTCCTCATACACTTTATTCATTGTTAGCCTAATCGCTTTAGGCATCTTCTCACGTTTTATTCCACACCCCCCCAACGCTACTGCCATTGGTGCCGTTGCACTGTTTGGAGGGTTTGCGTTAAAAAACTTCAGAACTTCCATCTTGGTTTTATTTTTATCGTTATTTATTAGCGACTTAGCGTTAAACAACTTGGTTTATGCTGCCTATAACGATGGCTTCGTCTGGCTTACATCCGGAGCTACTTTCATTTATGCCGGGTTTTTCATCAGCATTGTTCTGGGTTATTTTTTAAAGAAAAGATACAGTCTGAGTGGCATAGCTGCTGGATCTGTATTCAGCGTTTTGGCTTTTTTCCTTATTACAAACGCGGCGGTTTGGGCATCTTCGGTGATGTATCCCAAAACCATCCATGGATTAATGACCGCCTATGCAGCCGGAATTCCGTTTGCTTTAAACCAACTCTTGGCAACCGTATTATACGCTACCGTATTGTTTGGCGCTCACGCCCTCTATACACGTAAGTCACCTGCACTTGCCTAATAAAACACCTTCTTACTGGGATACAACCCAATATGATATTGCCATCATAGGTGCCGGAATAACCGGCTCTATGGTGGCCTTTTTTTTGGAGAAAAAATACCCCAGCCTCCGCGTGGCACTCATCGATGCACATCCCTCACCTTTTGGCGCAACAACTAGGAATGCCGGTTTTGCTTGTTACGGCAGTCTTTCAGAATACGTCGACGACACGAAACGTCACGGTGAAGACTATGCGCTTTCTTTGATGCTAGAGCGAAGAGAAGGTTTGCGCATCCTGCAAGAATGCCTTCCACCTGAAGACATGGGCTGGAAGCGCGAGGGAGGGTCCGAATTATTCCTTGACAGCGAAAAAGAATTGCTTGATGAATGTCTCGCTATAAGAGAAAACCTGAACACGAAATTATCAAAATCGCCAAACAATCCATTTAAAGTAATACTTGATCCATCAATAGATTTGGGTTTAAGTAAAAACATTCAAGCTGTTTACAATCAAGACGAAGGGTCTATTCACTCTGGCTTAATGTTGCGCAGCATTCAGCGTCGTTTATCCCAAGTACACACATACTTTGGTACACAAGTTCATCACTTATCATCACATGCCAATGGCGTAGAAATTCACAGCAATCATTTTCAGTTAAACGCAGGTAAAGTTTTGGTATCTACCAACGCTCTTGCTCAAGAATTACTGCCGCACTTAGATGTACTTCCCAATCGAGGACAAATACTGGTAACCTCCCCTATTCCTTCTTTGAATATCAAAGGCAACATTCACTACCAAGAAGGTTTTTATTATGCGCGTCAACTCAGCGATAAAAGAATATTGATTGGTGGAGGGCGAAATGTTGACTTTGAGAAAGAACAGACCGCAGACATGGAAGTGACCCCCGAAATTCAAGCAGCTATAGAAAATGTACTGAATGAGGCCATCATTCCTGCAAACACCGATTATCGCATAGATTACCGCTGGGCAGGTGTAATGGGGTTTGGTAGCAACAATGAAAAAACGCCACTCGTTGGTGTCGATGGCAATATTCACTACATCGTTCGGTTGGGAGGAATGGGCGTTGCTTTGGCGCCGTATTTGGCAAAGAATTGGGTGAACGAGATTTAATGCCGCTCAAAAACAGTCAAACGCGCTATTGATTGGCACGGGCCAAAGCTGCTTGTGCCGCCTTCAAAAGACCATTGGCGTCTCTGTAGCCGCGCTCTTTCATTATCACGTCTTTTTCCGGGTGAATCAACATCAAGGTTGGCATGGCGCTTATGTTGTATTTAGCGGCGGCTTCCGAACCAACGCTGCGGTCATCGACGTCCATCTTTACGTTAATGAACCGTTCATTAAAAAATGGATAAATGCTTTGATGGGTGAAAACATCCCGCTCCATCATCTTGCAAGGCGCACACCAATCGGCGTAAAAGTCAATAAAAACGTGTTTGTTTTGTTGTCTGGCCAACTCAAGCGCATCATCAAGTGACATGTCTTTATAAAAACCAATGGTTTCGGTGGCGTCCATTTGTTTATGAGACCGATCGCGGACAACCTCTTTATTGGAAGAACCGGATTGACAGGAAAAAATAATGAGCGAAGAAAAAACCAAGTGTAAAGCAAAAGCGACCTTGCGCATAAATGACAACGATTTTTAGATTATTGTAAATCCTAAGCTTAGGTAAATGTGCGTAAACCGTAGGTTTCCTGAGAAAGGCTCACCATTTAAACGGATGCCTTCTACGTTATTACCCAAGCTTGATTCATAGCGAACATCCATAGAAAAATTACCGGCGTCTAATCCTAAACCAGCACGCCAAGCGCGGGTTTCGTCTCTTAAGCCTCCGGCAATGACATTGGAAACACCCTCAGAACGATTAAAATTAAAATTAATGCCCCCGTAAATCCTCAAGGGTCCAAGTTTTTGCCCTACCTGTATAGGGACATCAAATCGATTAAACTTAATGTTTCGGTAAGCACTGGATTCGCCGTCTTTTATAAACTCCAACTCGCCCCTACTGGAAGCAAACTGAAATTCCGGCTCAATGTAAAAGACGCCAAAATTGAATCTGGTAAATGTGCCCAAATGATAGCCAGCCTGGGGATCTCCACTTCTTACCAGTCCGTCCGCACCGTTGACTGAGGTTTGGGTATTGTGAATGCCTGCTCTTAAGCCCCAGTCAAAAAAACTTGAACCGTTACTGCCATTGTTGCTTTGCGCAACCATCAGCATGGGTATTAAGGTAAAAAGGAAAATCAGCTTCTTCATATTGGCGGTTTTACCCTTCGGCATCCAACTTTTGCAAATATACTGATAAAGTACCGGTTACGGAAGGAATTGTCTCTGCATCTACAAACGCAAAAGACGTTCCAACTATTTTTTCGTAAAGTTCAAAATAGCGCTTTTGTATAGATTTAACAACTTCCGGTGTCATATCGGGAATCTCTTGTCCTTCCTTACCGGTAAAACCATTGCTTGAAAGCCACTCTCTCACAAATTCTTTAGACAGTTGCCTGACAGGTAATTCGTTTTGCCACTGTGACTCAAAATTCTCCGCCATCACGTATCTACTTGAATCGGGTGTATGAATTTCATCGATAAGGATGATGCGTCCATCGCTGGTTTTCCCGAATTCATATTTCGTATCAACCAGGATAAGACCGCGCTCTGCGGCCATTTCTTGTCCGCGCTTAAAAAGCGTTAAACTGTAGCGCTCTAAGACGCGGTAATCCTCCTCGCTAACAATCCCACGGTTTATGATGTCCTTCCGCGATATGTCCTCGTCGTGGTCGCCTTGATCTGCCTTGGTGGTTGGCGTGATGATGGGTGATGCAAACGGTTGATTTTGCTTCATTCCCTCCGGGAGTGTTACGCCGCAAAGCGTGCGCTTTCCCGCGTTATACGTTCGCCATGCATGACCGGTAAGGCACCCTCTCACCACCATCTCGACCTTAAATGGTGGTGCGTGCAAACCAACACTGATTTGTGGATGAATGACGTCTTCTAACCAATTGGGCACCAAGTCGGCGGTGGCTTTTAAAAAATAAGCCGCAATTTGATTGAGTACCTGTCCTTTACCGGGAATGGTTTTAGGTAAAACCACATCAAATGCCGATAAGCGATCGGAGGCTACCAACGCGATTTTTCCTCCAGAAATGGTGTAAACATCGCGAACTTTTCCGTGGTATGTTTGAATGATTTCAGCCATTGTTTTTATTTGCTATCTGAATTCGTGTTTTGGTCGTAAGCACCTATAATTCTCTTAACCAAGTCGTGTCTAATGACATCTTTTTCGTCGAGGTAAACAAACGAAATACCCTCAATGGGATCTAGAATACGCACGGCCTCTCTCAGTCCGGACGACTGTTTTCTCGGCAAATCAACCTGAGACATGTCACCGGTAATAATGAACTTGGCCGATTTACCCATCCTGGTCAAGAACATTTTCATTTGTGCTGTGGTGGTATTTTGTGCTTCATCTAGGATGACAAACGCGTGATCCAGCGTTCTCCCGCGCATAAACGCCAGGGGAGCGATTTGAATAACGCCCGTTTCGATGTAGTACTCCAGTTTTTCTGCGGGAATCATATCGCGAAGCGCATCGTAGAGTGGCTGTAAATAAGGGTCCAGCTTCTCTTTCAAGTCACCCGGTAAAAAACCCAAGTTCTCACCTGCTTCAACCGCAGGACGGGTCAAAATAATGCGCCTGACCTCTTTAGATTTTAGTGCTTGCACGGCCAAAGCCACAGCTGTATACGTTTTACCAGTACCCGCAGGCCCTAGAGCAAAAAGCATGTCGTTTTTCCTCACGGCTTGCACCATTGCGCGCTGATTGACCGTTCTGGGCTTGATCAGCATGCCACTTACGCCAAACACCAAGATTTCGTCTTCTGAAGACTCAATATCCTTGCGCAACGATTTGTTTTCGTTGATGTTGAGAATGCGTTCTAACTGACTTTCCGTGATAGAATTATACTTGGCGAGGTGTCGAGCAATCAAGTCAATCTTATCTTCAAAGTCTTCAATTTGGTCTTTCTCACCGTGTATCGTGATGTTGTCCCCTCTTGCCGTGATTTTTAATTTTGGGTAATGAGCTTGAATCATATTGAGATAACGGTTATTCACTCCGTAAACATCTCTTGGCGAAGCTTTCGTAAGCTGAATGGATTTTTTTAACAAGCGTGATGAAATTTCAATGGATTATACTTTTTAAGCGTATGCTAACGCATGGACAAAAATACACTTCAGCAATAGATTTTTCAAAGATTACCAACGAATATTTTGTTGGAAAGTTGATGCCAATTTTTGTTGTGTGACAAAAAAATCAACCTATTTTTGAGGCTGCATAATGGCACCATTTATTTCAGTATGAACATCATCACATTTACCAGTGACTTCGGCACCAAGGATCCTTACTTGGGTGTTTGGAAAGGCATCATTCTCAGTCAAAGCACTGCCGTAAATATTATTGACATCAGCCACGACATTGCACCGGCCAATTACATGGAAACCGCATACGTCGTGAACAGCTGCTACCACCACTACCCCAAAGGCACCGTGCACTTGGTATCCGTAGAAGAAAAAGACGCCAATAGCATTCGGTATTTGGCTATGAAAAAAGACGGACACTTCTTTATTGCTCCCGACAATGGCATATTGACGTTGATTCGTCCGGAATATCGTGCGGAAGCCATCCACGAAATCAACATAGATGCGAGTGAAGCGCTACAGCCGGGTATGTTGATCATGAGCAAAGCAGCCATTTATTTAAGCAACGATGGCGCCATAAATGTACTCGGTAAACCCTGCGTGGATCCAAAAGAAATCAAGCCGAGAAAACCGATTTACAACGAATCACTCCACATGCTACAAGGCCATATCATTTTCGTTGACCGCAGGGGTAATGTCGTTACCAACATCGATGAAGAAATGTTTCACGCGGTTAGAAATGATAGGCATTTTAGCATCAACTTACCGGCCAGAACACAAATTACTAAAATTACCAAATCGTTTAGAGAAATCCATGAAGAAGCCGTTACTTTTGCTCTCTTTAATCACAATGGATTGCTCGAAATAGGCGTGTTTGGTGGAAGTTTACTAAATTCCACCGGTGCTACTCACCTATTGGGCTTATCTTTGCAGGACAAAATAACCATTGAATTTTCATGATTATACGCATCGTTAAAATGCACTTTCAACCAGACAAAATCACGGATTTTGTTGATGTTTTTAATGACAATAAATCTCGCATTGCCGGTTTTGAAGGATGCCTGCATGTTGAGCTCCTACAGGACATTGATTCTGACAACACCTTTTTTACATACAGTCATTGGACCTCGCCAGATGCGCTAGAGGTGTACCGTCATTCCGATACGTTTCGCGACATCTGGGGGCAAACCAAAATACTATTTAATCGCGCACCCGAGGCCTGGAGTGTACGAAAAACTTAATCATCCATGTTAGTACTGGCACGTAAAGAAATCAGAGGCTTTTTTGGCAGCATCACCGGTTATTTGGTTATTGCCGTATTCCTTACCCTCAACAGTTTGTTTTTGTGGATTTTTGACAGTGGCTTCAGCATCCCGGAAAGTGGATACGCCGGCATCGACGGTCTCTTTATTATATCCCCTTGGGTCTTTTTATTTTTGATTCCGGCGGTTACTATGCGTTTATTTTCAGAAGAATATCGCTTGGGAACCATTGCCATATTAAAAACAAGACCGCTTACCGACCTGCAAATCATTGCCGGAAAATGGTTGGCGGGTATTACCTTGGTGTTGATCGCCCTCCTGCCTACCTTAATCTATTACTTCACCGTTTACGAGCTCGGTGAAACGCGTGGCAACATCGACTCAGGCGCCACGTTTGGTTCTTACATTGGCCTTTTATTTTTAGCCGCCGCCTACGTATCCATGGGGTTATTTGCATCTTCCCTAAGCGACAATCCCATTATTGCCTTTTTGATTGGCATGCTGTTTTGCTTTATTTTCTATTTCGGATTCGATCAATTGGCACAGGTCTTCCCCTCCTCTTCCACCCAGCTTTTTGTCATGTCACTGGGCATCAATGACCACTATGTGTCGATGAGTCGCGGAGTTATTGACTCCCGCGACGTTATCTATTTCGTCAGTTTAATCATATTATTCACCATACCCACTCAGTGGATACTCAAAAAGCGCGTGTAGTTTATGAAAAAGAACAACCAAACGTTTTTGATACAGATTGTTTTGTGGGGAGCCATTATTGTGCTGCTGAACTTGGTGTCACAGCGCTTGTTCTTTCGCGCCGACCTCACTGCAGAAAAGCGCTACAGCCTCAATCAAGTAACAAAAGATCTTCTCAAGGAACTGGAAGATCCCGTCTTGGTCAAGTTGTACATGGCTGGTGAAATGCCAGCCGACTTCCTTCGACTCCAACGGGAGGCCATTCAAATGCTCAATGAGTTTAAGGCCATATACAGAAACATTGAACTGGAAATCATTGACCCCAATGCCATTGAAAATCGCAAAGATCGCAGCAATCTTATGCAGCAGCTTGAAACGTTGGGCCTTAACCCCATTCAGGTTGAGATTGAAGAATCCGGTGGGGAAAAACGCATCACCGTTTATCCCGGTGCCATAATGAGTTATGCCGAGCGACAAATTCCCGTTCAGCTCTTGTCTGGCCAACTAAACGTTACGCCCGAACAGCAGATCAACGCTGCCATTCAAAACCTGGAATACACCTGGGCCAATGCCATACGCTCACTGGCAAAAACAAAGAGAAAATCGGTGGGATTCCTCTTCGGAAACGGTCAGTTGCCCGTGGAAAATGTTGCCGATATCATGACAACTTTGTCGCAGCACTACGAAGTGGGGCGTATGGACATTAAAGAATATCCGGTCGACACCGTTACCGGTGCGTTGAGTTTACAAAGACAGCTTACGCGTATCAATCGATTTGACGCCATTGTGATTGCCAAGCCTACCGAGCCTTTCAATGATTTGGACAAGTTTCTCATCGATCAATACATCATGCAGGGCGGAAACGTGCTCTGGTGTATCGATGCCGTTCACGCCGATATGGACTCCCTCAGCGAATCGTCCGAAATGCTGGCCTTTCCCATTCTTGATGATTTGAGAATTAGTGACATGTTGTTCAAATATGGGGGGCGCATCAATTCCAATTTGGTACAAGACCTGAAAGCAGCGTGGTTATCCGATATGCAACGCGTTCGCCCTTGGGTATACTTTCCCCTAATCTCGCCACGTGTGAAGCACCCCATTACCAAAGACCTAAACGCCATCAAACTTCAATTTGCCAGCTCAATTGATACCGTGATGTCGGAAGGCGTCATTAAAACCCCTTTGCTGTTGAGTTCGGGAAATACCAAAGTCGTTCCCACCCCCCACGTGGTAAGTCTTGAGCGCTATTATAATTTTCCCAAGGACGACATTTTCGCCAAATCCAATATCCCCATGGCCTACCTTTTAGAAGGTGCGTTTACCAGCATATTTGCCAACCGCATCATGCCGCGTTTGGATAGCAAAGAAGACATTCCGTTTCGCGAAAAGGGCAAATCATCGACCCAGGTGGTTATCGCCGACGGTGACATCATTAAAAATCAACGAAATATACTGAACCCCAACATTGAACGAGGTAAACCTTTGCCTTTAGGGTTGGATCAATTCACCGGAGTGCAGTACGGAAATAAAGATTTTCTTCTCAATGTATTTGACTATATGTTGGATCCACGCAACCTCATTCAAATTCGCTCAAGAGAGTTAAAAATTCGGCTCTTAGACAAGGAACGCATAAGGGCAGAGCGCAACGTTTGGGTCATTGTCAATACGGCTGTGCCTATTCTACTCATCGTTCTCATCGGTATCTTCAACATCTTTTTACGTAAAAGGAAATACGCCTAAAAACAAACTTCAACTTGAATATGAAAAAAAATCAAACCCTTATACTTGTTATTGTTGTCGCGGTACTTGCGGGCACTTATTTCCTTTCGCAGGTTGATTTTAATGATGGCGAGCGCAAGAAATACGATTACACCTTTCACATTGAAGACACCTCTACCGTTCATAAAATTTACATCCGCGACAAAACACCTCAAGAGGTTACCCTGGTTAGAAGAGCCGATGGTTGGTACATAGAAGAAGAAGATCGCAAAGCGAGACCCGTTGCTGTAAAAACACTGTTAAAAACCTTTCACAGTATGCGTTTGAAAAACTTTGTGGCAGAAAGCATGAAGCCAACCGTGCTGAATCGCCTAGCCGCCTATGGCATAGAAGTTAAGGTAATGGACAACAGCGATAAGTTGCTCCGGCATTTTTTTGTAGGACCACCGTCTATGGACGAAATGGGGTCGTACATGATGAACAAAGGTGGCGATGCCCCTTACACTGTTTTTATCCCCGGGTTTAATGGAAATTTGACAACCAGATTCTTTGCCGACCCCGTTCAATGGCGCAAACGCATTATTTGGGGCTACGACAATCTCGACATTCACAAAGTTCGTGTACGTTACGCCAACTCTCCACAAAATTCATTCGAAGTTGTACGCGACGAAAATTACAAATACCAGCTCACCCGCTTGATAGACAATCAGGTATTTACGCCAGACTCTATCCAGGCAGGCTTGTTCTTTGCCACCTTCACCAACATCCAATACCAGGGCGCCATTGTGCCTACAGACGGGATTTGGGAAAAACGAGATTCGTTAAAAAGTTCAGCACCCGCTTTTGACATTTACGTAGAAAATTATGATGGCGAATGGAAATCGCTGACCGCCTACCGCGTAAAAGCAGCAGAAGACACCGAAGACGATGATGGAAATCCGTTGGATTACGACCCTGACTATTTACACGCCTTCATAAGAAGCTCCGAAGGAAAGGAAGAAATGGTACTCGCCCAATACTACGGTTTACAGCTTGCTTTGGTGGACATTGCAACACTTGTTAGGAATTTTTAAAAGTTATCAACAACCTTTTAAATACTCGTCAAAACACTTACTTTTGTCACAAGATGTTTTTTAACCAACGATTTCAATACCTTCACATATTATGATAAAGTTTATCGCCTCAAGTACCGTCATCTACAAAAATTTACTGGCCTTAAACGACGTTGCGGGCACCAATACTTCTCAACCGATTTTGGATAATTTCTTGTTTGAAATATCCAACAACAAACTACGTGTGACTGCTTCTGACTTACAGACCACCATTTCTACCAATTTTGATATTGAGAGTGACAGTGAGGGCAACATATGTATACCCGCAGCTCTACTGGTGGATTCATTGAAGGATTTCCCCGAGCAGCCCCTTACCTTTTTAATTGATATCGACAATGGCTCATGTGAAATTGTGTCGGATTTTGGTAAATACAACCTTTCTGCCCTAAACGCCGATGAATTCCCCAGGGCAATTTCTATTGAAAACCCCGGTAAAACGGTTGTTCCTGCCGATATTTTAGCTTTAGCAGTTAAGAATACTTTGTTTGCTGTTGGCAACGACGACCTTCGTCCGGCCATGTCGGGAGTGTTTTTCCAAATGACCCCTGAGAACACAACGTTTGTGGCAACCGATGCACATAAACTGGTAAGATATCGCCGAACCGATGTAAAGAGCGACCACGTAGCCGAGTTCATCATGGCTAAAAAACCACTCAACATCCTAGCAAAATCGGTATTGCCATCGGCAGACGAAAATGTGAGCATTCAATACAACGAGCAAAACGCCATATTTACCACCGAACGCATGCGATTGGTGTGTCGTTTGATCGACAATAAATATCCCAATTACGAGGCGGTTATTCCCAAAGAAAATCCCAATCATTTATTGATCCGACGCGCAACATTATTAGAATCTGTTAGACGTGTGGCCAAGTTTGCCAGTAAATCAGCCAATCAAGTGCGTTTAGATATTGCCGGAAACGAGCTGGTTATCTCTGCTAAGGACCCGGATTACGGCACCCAGGCAAAGGAAACTTTGCGTTGTGATTATGATGGCAACGACATGACCATTGGATTTAATTCAAGATATTTACTAGAATTGCTCAACCAATTGGATGCAGAAGATATGCGTTTAGAAATGTCTGAGCCCAGTAGAGCCGGCATTATTTTTCCCGCAGAAGTAACCGATGAACACGAGGATATGCTGATGCTGGTCATGCCCATCATGGTATCTTAATCCAAAAACGCCCCTGTTTATGAAAGTGCTTGTAGTAGGAGACGTTCACGGTTGTTACTACACTTTCAAGAAGCTTTTGCGCAAGCACTGGAATCCTGATGACACCATTTTGGTGCAGTTAGGCGACATAATCAACAAAGGACCACACAGTATTCGTTGTTTGAAAAAATGCATCAAGCTCAAGAGAAAATATCCGCACCTGGTTTATTTTTTATTGGGCAATCACGAATATGTTTTGCATCAAAACCTAAAGAGTTTTGGTGAGCCCAAAGGCATGAGTCAACTCAGAAAAGATGCCAACAGGCACAACCTCTCGAATACGGCGATAATGATATGGATTGAAGGGTTACTCCCCTTCTGGGAAACACCGGATATTCACATATCGCACGCGGGTATTTCGCGAAAAGCTACCAGACCAATGGATTTGCCAAATGAATTAAGTCTGATCAACAACCGAAAACCTTTGAGAGATATTGGCAAAACCCAAATTGTTGGACACGTTGTTTACGAAGATGGCGCCGTGTACAACCCCAAAGAAAATGCATGGCATATAGACAGCGGAGCCTTTATGGGCAATGGACTATCGGCCTTAATGATTGACTACAACGGAACAAACCCCCAAGTAATCGTTGAGCCTACCTCAAAAAAAGATTTATAGCGAAAAAAATATCAAACAAACCTATTCTGCTTCTTCTTCCTTCAGTTTTTCAATCTCTCTTTCCTTCTCCGCCAATTGCTGCTGCACCTCGTTCAATGACGCGCTAAGCGACTTGACCTCCGTGATTTTTTTCTCTAAATTAGATTTAGTCTCTTCTAGATTGGCTTCCGTTTGGTTGAGCCTTTCTTTCAGCTCCTTGATGCGTCCGTCAAATCTAATGAAACTTACTACGGAGAAGGCCATATAGGTCAATAGACCTAAAATAACTATGATATTAGTGAGTGGCAAGGTTGAAGAGCTATTCAATGGCTTAATAAACGTAAACACCGTAAAGGCAATAACAACAACAGTTATAACGACCAATGTGATGAGCTCCAATTTTTTCTTGTCCATGGCGAGAATATTATGCAGCTAATGTAATAAAAAAAGCCGTCAAAGAGACGGCTTTTTTTACGTGATATAAAAATGGGGGCATATACCATACGCCCTATTGCTTATTTCATTTCAAAGGATTCCATAAACTTGGTGGTGTAATTACCGGCCACATAATCCGGATGATCCATCAATTGGCGATGAAAAGGAATGGTGGTTTTAATGCCTTCGACAATAAACTCATCCAATGCACGCTTCATCTTATTGATGGCTTCTTCACGTGTTTGCGCGGTAGTAATCAACTTTGCAATCATAGAATCGTAGTATGGGGGAATCATATAACCTGCGTACACGTTGGTGTCTAAGCGAACACCGTGGCCGCCGGGTGCGTGGAACGTGGTAATTTTCCCTGGACTTGGACGAAAATCATTGTAGGGATCCTCGGCATTGATTCTACACTCGATGGAATGAAGTTTAGGGAAATAATGTCTTCCAGAGATAGGGATACCGGCAGCTACTTTAATTTGCTCACGAATGAGATCGTAATCAATGACCTGCTCGGTAATGGGGTGCTCCACTTGAATACGGGTATTCATTTCCATGAAGTAAAAGTTGCGGTGCTTATCGACCAAAAACTCGATGGTACCTGCGCCTTCATACTTGATAAATTCGGCTGCTTTTACGGCAGCGTTACCCATTTTCTCGCGCAATTCGTCCGTCATAAATGGCGAAGGCGTTTCTTCGGTCAACTTTTGGTGGCGACGCTGAATAGAGCAGTCGCGCTCACTTAGGTGACAAGCCTTTCCGGTAGAGTCGCCCACGATTTGAATTTCAATGTGACGGGGTTCTTCGATCAGTTTTTCCATGTACATCCCGTCGTTGCCAAAAGCAGCTGCGGCTTCTTTTCTGGCACTTTCCCAGGCTTTCTCAAGCTCATCTTCTTTCCAGATGGCGCGCATGCCTTTTCCTCCGCCACCTGCCGTGGCTTTCATCATCACCGGATAACCGATTTTTTTGGCCACTTTTTTGGCGTCTTCAAGGCTGTCCAAAATTCCATCAGAACCGGGCACCGTAGGCACACCGGCCTTTTTCATGGTCGCTTTGGCGGAAGCCTTATCCCCCATTTTATCGATCATTTCCGGAGATGCTCCAATGAATTTGATACCGTGCTCGGCACATATCTTGGAAAATTTGGCATTTTCAGACAAAAAGCCGTATCCGGGGTGAATGGCATCGGCATTGGTAATCTCTGCCGCCGCTATGATATTGGGAATCTTGAGATAAGATTCAGAACTACTGGCCGGACCAATACAAACAGCTTCATCGGCAAAACGCACGTGCAAACTGTCGCGGTCGGCAGTGGAATACACCGAAACCGTTTTTATGCCCATTTCGCGGCAAGTACGAATAATACGCATGGCAATTTCGCCGCGATTGGCAATGAGGATTTTTTTAAACATACTCGTTTGATTTGTTAGTGACTCCCAACCTTATGCAGGCTCAACAACGAACAATGGCTGATCGTACTCAACCGGACTTTGGTCGTCTACGAGAACTTTAACAACTTTACCACTCACTTCGCTTTCAATTTCGTTGAAGAGTTTCATCGCTTCGATGATACATACAACGTCTCCTGGCTTGACCACATCACCAACTTTCACAAACACGTCTTTGTCTGGTGAAGGACGACGGTAGAACGTGCCAATCATTGGAGAATTGATGGTGATTTGGTTGCCTGCAGGAGCTGTCTCTTCTGCTTTTTGCTCAGCTGGAGCCGCTGCCGGAGCCGGTTGAGCCTGTGGCTGAGGTGCCGCTTGAACCATTTGTGGCGCAGCGGCAACAATCTGAGTTCTCACCTCTTCTTCTTTACCGGTACGAATGGTAATTTTAAAATCGTCGGTTTCCAGTTTCACCTCTGAGGCACCACTCTTGGCGACAAAGCGAATTAAATTTTGGATTTCTTTGATATCCATAGTGTAAAGGGTTTTATTAAAAACAAATGTAACAAAAAATTATTTTGGGTCGTAGGCCCAAGTCAGATAAATGGCTCCCCATGTAAATCCACCGCCAAATGCAGCAAATACAAGGGTGTCTCCTTTTTTCAATTGCGATTCGTAATCCCACAAACAAAGTGGCAACGTACCATTGGTTGTATTGCCATAGCGCTGAATGTTGAGCATGACTTTTTCGTCGCTCACGCCCATGCGCTTGGCAGTGGCGTCAATAATGCGTTTGTTGGCTTGATGGGGGACCAACCAATCGACGTTGTCAGCTGTAAGACTGTTTCTGTCCATAATATTGGCGGCCACTTCAGCCATGTTGGTAACGGCAAACTTAAATACCTGTTGACCTTCTTGATAAACAAAGTGTTCTCGATTGGCTACGGTTTCTGCCGTAGGCGGATACATCGACCCTCCTGCTTTTATCTTTAGAAAATCTCGTCCAACGCCATCGCTTCGCAAAATGAAATCTTGCACACCGTAACCTTCGTTATTGGGCTCAAGCAAAGCAACCCCACATCCGTCACCAAAAATGACACATGTGGTTCGATCGGTATAGTCGATGATGGACGACATTTTGTCGCCACCTATTACCAACACTTTTTTAAAGCGACCGGATTCAATGTAAGAAGCGCCGGTACTTAATGCGAAAAGCCAGCCAGAACAAGCTGCTTGGAGATCAAAACCAAATGCATTCTTCGCACCTATTTTATTACAAATAAAAGCAGCTGTACTGGCAACCGGCATATCGGGCGTAACCGTAGATACAATAACCGCATCTACATCTTCCAGCGACTTTCCGGAACGCTTCTTTAAATCTTCGATGGCCTCAAGCGCCATAACCGAAAGACCTTCTCCTTCACCTTTTAGAATTCTTCGTTCTTTTATTCCCGTTCTGGTGGTAATCCACTCATCGGACGTATCAATCATGGTTTCCAAT
This sequence comes from Cryomorphaceae bacterium, assembly GCA_003566715.1. Taxonomy (GTDB): domain Bacteria; phylum Bacteroidota; class Bacteroidia; order Flavobacteriales; family Schleiferiaceae; genus CSBr16-58. The sequence goes on from PXCF01000089.1 coordinate 15,395, forward strand.
ACGGCATTGGTCAATCGATACTCGGGAACAAACCCTCCAATAGCGGTGATGGCAGCGTGCGTCTTGTTCATGTGCTTTAATTCGGTTTGGCTTTACTCAGCAAAATTAAGGGTAAAGAAACGATGAAATAACAAATCTGTAAAGAAAGATACAGAAATTTACTCAAAAGATGCTGTTGAAAAGAAAAAATCCCGCTCACCTCGCAAGTAAGGTTTCGGGATTTTTAAAGAAACGGGCAAGCCGAAGCGTTACGCTTCAGCTGCTTCAGTTTTGTCTGCAACAACGCGGCCTTTGTAATACAATTTGCCTTCGTGCCAATAACCGCGGTGCCACAAGTGTGACTCACCGGTAGTAGGACATACAGCAATGGTGGGTGCTGTTACTTTGTAGTGCGTACGACGCTTGTCGCGACGTGTTTTCGAAATCTTGCGCTTGGGATGTGCCATGGTTCCTGTTTATTTATCTTTTTTTAATGCGTTTAATGCTTGCCAGCGAGGATCAATCTCCTCCTCATCTGTTGTTTGCGCGCCCTTTGTTCTATCTTCCTGTTCGTCCATGTACTCTACGTAAGCACGGTAAACGTCTGAATCTTTGTCGCCATTGATGACGTCCGGATTGATTCTACGCGACGGTAGGTTTAACACCATGGTCTCGTAAAAGTAATCCGTTAAATCAACATCATGGGCATGACGATCAATGACCCACACTTCGTCGTCGTCTCTGTCTTCATAATCGCCAAACTTGGCAATCAATGTAGCATCGTAGGTCTGCTCAAGCCAAAACAAATCTATACTCACGTCACAAGCTACCTGCAAAGAGCCGGTAAAGCTCATCTGCATGTGCAGGTGACGATCGTTTTTGTTTAACTCAACATCAACCGTCATTCGACTTCCGTGTATGTGGTCAACGGGAAAATGTGCAAAGAACGATTCCTCAATGGAAAAAGACAATTGGTGGACACCATCTTTTAGTCCAAAAAAATTCAGCTTATAAGCCTTGCGCCAACGTGTATTATCCTTTTTCATTCAGGGGTGCAAATGTACAATCATTTTCTACAATGATAAAAGAATTTTCAATATTTATCAACATGTCTTTTGTTGATTGTGAATAAGTGAAACGTGCCGGGAGATTCCTTTTGCTTTTCAACATTTTTATCTGTCCCCATGTTATGGTAAAAAAGTCGTTTTGTATATACAGTTTATAAATTGGTGGAACAACAAAGTTAGTCCGCCCATACGCTGGATGGTGTATCTCTTTAGTGCCATGTTATCGCTGTCTTTAATTTTTGCCCCGGAAGCAAAACCAACGGATTACTACCACACCGATTTCTCTTATCACTCGTCTGCTAAACTGTACTTTCACAACGTGCGCAGCTATTATTACTATCGCGAAGAAGAAGATAAAGCTGGTTTTTTTCGGTACGAGTTGAAAAAACAGCGAATGATGGATTCTTTGTTGCCGTTTGGCTTGTTTATCTTAGACAACTGGCGCAGTGATGAAGTGTATATTCTGCTCGAATTTGATAGCACCATCAGTCATATTAAAGTAGATACCACCACCTTTAATGCAGCATCTCTCAATCGCGATAAGATGCATCTGATGGCGGCGTCTATTTACATGGCACTGAATGACGATAAACCAATTATGGTAAAAAGTGAAAACGGATCATTTGAAAAAGTATGCACCGACCGGAAGCAAATAAAGACCTTGGAAACGGTTTTGTTTGACTACTTCCGTTGGTTAGATATCCATTGATGCCCATACCGGACAGTGGTCTGAATGGTAAGACTGATAATCGTGACCGGCATCTGATACCTTTTTGACCATTGTTTTTGGCACCATTATGTAATCGATACGCCAACCTTTGTTGCGCTCCCTGGCTTTGGTACGGTAACTCCACCAACTGTAATGGTCGGCCTCTTGCCGGTAAATTCTAAACGCATCAACAAACCCTTTCTCTAAAAGCGCATCCATCCAAGCGCGTTCTTCCGGCAAGAAACCGGGGGTTTTGATATTCTTTATCGGATCGTGTATGTCTATGGCATGATGACAAATATTGAAATCGCCCGTGATGATTGTCGATGGTTTGTCTTTTATAAAACGGTCAAAAGCATCGAGGAAGTCCATTTTTAATGCCTGTCGCCCCGGCGTTGTACCCGAAGGAAAATAGGCGTTAATCAACGTGAAGTTTCCAAAATCCAAGGCCAATACCCTCCCCTCTTTGTCGAGTAAATCGTGGTTGAGTGCATGGTTCAACGGGCGGGCTTTTAATTTAGTGAGCACCGCTACCCCACTGTAACCTTTTTTTTCTGCACTATGAACGTGAACAGCGTAGCCTAAACCATGGAAATCGTCTAATGACATTTGTTCTTTCATTGCCTTAACTTCCTGCAAACAAAGTATATCCGGCTGATTGTCCTTGAGCCAGTCCAACAGCCCCTTTTTTACTGCCGCACGAATGCCGTTGACATTGAAGGAAACGATCTTCACTTATCGTTTATTTCTAATAATCACGTCTACTTGATGAGCCGGAAGGCGTGTTTCCAAATACCCTTTCAATCGATCGGTGTCTGTATCTGATAGTGGTGAGCTCAGTCTAATCTGTGCCAAATAAATTGTATCCGCCACATTATCGGCACCGAAGAGCAATTGCTTACTCAAACCAAAGCGCTCAACGTTGGGATACATACGCATCACTTCGCGTTTAACTTCCGCGGCCTTTTCCTGCTCTTGAGTGAAGAATGCAATTTGCCTGTCCATTTCTCTCAGCTCCAGACGCATTTCTTCCATTTCCTTTTCCGACTTGAGGATGAGGTCCTCAAGAACGCCCGACTTAATTTCATCGGGGTTAAACTGGTGTTGCTTTAAGCCTTGCCTGATGATCAACTCTACATCTGTTAACTTGTACTCTTCAAGCTTATTCTTTGCATGAGAAATCATCCTGTCTTCAATAAACTCACCAACGTAGGTTACCTTAATGTAGGGCTCTTTACGGTCGTACTTAATTTCTCGCGACACAATCTGTGCATTGGGGAAGTCCATTTCCCTATTGAGAAAAGAATTGGCATTGCTCTCAAAATATGAGCGCTGAATGATCCCTACGCCGAGGTATAAACTCGGGATAATGGTTACGGTAACCAATAGAATGATATACTGTCTTACCCGTTTCTCCCGTGTAGAATCCATAAACGTTTTCAAAGGAAACTTAAGAAAACGGAGAATGAGAAATGATGACAACGAGATAAATACGGTATTGATAAAGAATAAATACAAGGCACCAAAGAAGTAGCTGAACTGAAACGTCGCTAAGCCATAGCCCGCCGTACACAATGGCGGCATAAGAGCGGTTGCAATGGCTACGCCGGGAATAACGGTGCTGTTCTTGTCTTTACGTGTAAACGCAACCACACCGGCTAGTCCACCAAAAAGTGCCACAAATACATCGTAAATATTGGGCGTGGTTCGGGCAAGCAACTCAGACTGAGCTTCGCTGAGTGGACTGATGAAAAAGTAAAAGCTGGAAGCGATAATACTAATTCCAACAGCCGTCCCAAAGTTTTTAAATGCGCGTTTAACCAGTTCAAAGTCGTACGTAGCTACTCCCAGTCCCAAGCCCATAATCGGACCCAAAAGTGGGGAGATTAACATCGCACCGATGATGACTGCCGTTGAATTGATGTTGAGTCCTAGTGAACATACCAAAATGGCGAAAATCAAAATCCATAAGTTCGTACCTCGAAACTCCACGGAACGCTCTATGGCAGCAACAACTTCTTTAGAATCGTCTTTGTCTTCCGTTAAATCAAATAGGTGTTGAACGTATTTGACTACATTGTCCCAAGTGCTTTTGGGAATGTACTTAAATTTTCTTTCTTTGCCTGGCATTTAGGTATGGTGGATTACTAGTGCACGAAAATAGTGTTTGCTATTATAATCTACCACAATTATAAGAATTTTTTTCTGTACTTTTGAAGCGGTTTATTAACAACCATGCGACCAAACCAATTATATTCAAATCAACAAACAACACTTCCATCATATGAAGGCCAGAATTCTTTCTTTTTTTGCTCTTATCGCGCTCACTTACGCCTGTGATTGTCAGCGCACCGAAACAACCGATGCCAAAGCCTACACCACCGATACCATTTATGATGACGAAGGTGCTTTATTTGAATTGGTTCATTATAAGGAAGATACTTTAAACTACATTGTAGAGCGCTTTCATCGTTCCGGCCAAGTGAGATTTAAAGGCGAATACGGCGCCATCAAAAAATGGAGCATCCCCATTGGCGAGCACATTTTTTTCCGTGAAGACGGCACACGCGAAAAGCGCATTACCTACAAGTACGAAAATGAAGATTCCGAACTTTTCAACGAAATCGTTCAACTGCAAGAGGAATTGGTATTTCACCACGATGGAGAAACACCCAAGCAGTCAAAGCTGTTTCGCGGTGCACCAGAAGATACGAGAAACCCCTGTGGCGAGTGGTATGAGTTTAATGAGGAAGGGCATAAGAAACACGCGGTGATATATGATAATGATTGTTTTTAGTTTGGAGTATTTAGTATTCAGTGTTTAGTTTGGAGTATTCAGTATTTAGTATGGACGGAGGGCGGTTGGGAACAATTGTTTAGGTATTTATTGGCTGTTTATTTGAGTTATGGGTGACTAATAAGTGCATTATGAAGCATTTAATCAAATATAAACGCCAAAAACGCCTCAATAACTAAACATTACGCTACGGCAAATCATTCTTTTTATCGAACAACTGCTTGGCCTCCGGATTTAAAGAAACACCATTGGCCTCAACACCGTTTACCATCATTTGCTGCTGTACGTCAATAGAGAATTTGTGGATAAGTTGGAACAGCTCATTGATGAAACCGTTGTCAATACCCAGTTTTTCGGCGTGAAGCTTTCGGTCGTGCAAGACGGCAAACCAGCGCTGGAATTGTAAAATGGCTACGTTGTTGTCTTTTTTGACTTGACCAATCAACTCAACCATATCGCGACGCTTGGCGAGGACATCGACCAGGGTGTGATCGATATCGTCAATAATGCTGCGCAATTGCTCGAGTTTTTTAACGGTTTCGGTATTCGGACAATCTTCGTCGCGGATAACGATTCGATCCAATAAATGCAATACCTCTTCCGGCAACAACTGCTGTTCGGCATCACTCAACGCTTTTTCCGGTTGGACATGCGACTCTATCATCAAACCATCCAACTGTAAATCAAGGGCGGTTTGTGCCACTTCGTAAATGTAGTCGCGTTTACCACTGATGTGTGAAGGATCGCAAATAATGGGTAAATCAGGACGGTGGGTTCTGAGTTCAATACTCACTTCCCACTTAGGCTCGTTTCTTAAGGGATTAAAATTGTGTGCGTAAAAACCTCTATGAATGGCAGCAATTTGATTGATGCCCACTTTTTCGAGCCGTTCAATGGCGCCGAGCCAAAGACCAATCTCCGGATGAATGGGATTTTTGACAAAAACAGGAACATCTACGCCTCTTAGTGCTTCGGCAATCTCCTGAACAAAAAACGGGTTAACCGTGGTTCGCGCACCAATCCACAGCATATTAATGCCTGAGTTGAGCGCTTGCTCTACGTGTAAAGCATTGGCAACCTCTGTCATCACGGGTAAATTTACGCTTTCCCCTGCTCTACGCAGCCACGACAGTGCGGGCGCACCAATACCTTCAAAGCTATCCGGTCGGGTACGTGGCTTCCAGATACCGGCTCTGATGGCGTGTACTTTACCGCTGACTGCAAGCTGATTGACCGTTTGCGTAACCTGCTCTTCCGATTCGGCACTGCACGGACCACTGATGATGAGCGGGCCATCACCGGGAGGATTGCCGGCCAAAACCGACCACTCGTTAAACACCCTGTTCTTTTTCAATGTAATGGGAATAAAAACCGGAGCGATTACGCTCCGGTATGTCATTTAACAATGTTCGTCAAATGCTTGTTTAAGATTATCGGCAATCAATTCTGCCATGCGTCCTTCGATGTGATGACGCTCGATCATGTGAACCAACTGACCGTTTTTAAATAAAGCCATACTCGGCGATGAAGGCGGAAATGGCGCCATCAGTTCTCGAGCTTTGTTTACGGCATCTTTGTCGTTTCCGGCAAAAGAGGTTACCACTCTATCGGGACGCTTGCTGTGTTGAACCGCCAGTTTTGCCGCAGGACGAGCATTGGCCGCTGCGCATCCGCATACAGAGTTAATAACGACCAGCGTTGTGCCATCAGACTTAACGACATTTTCCATATCTTGAGCTGTACGCACTTCTTCAAAACCTGCGCTGGTAAGGTCTGCACGCATAGGTGCAATCATATCTTCTGGATACATAGTATGTGTTGATTTAAATTTATGCAAAAGTACCGCTTATTTTTCGAACGGTTACATACTTAACACGGGAAACAAGGTTTGGTTTACAAAACGAAACGCCAAATTAATTTACCCAAAATCTGCGTTTGTGGCTCCATAATTTGAATCTCCGATGTATTCATAATGTGATTGACGATAAAAAAGAAATCGGCACCAATGATGGGAATCCACTGCAAACGAAAATTCAGAACGAAAAGATCGGCATCTTGATTAATTTGCGTGTAAAGTAAACCAAATACCCGCGGATTAAAGGCGTATTCCAAACGCGATCCAAAGAGTTGATTGCTGAAGCTGCCTTCCGGTAAATTGACATTGTTCCACTCCAAAAAGGCAGAAACAGTTAAATAAGGAGACGTTCGCCATCTCCCACCCCACACCTGTTGTGTACTGGTTCCACCATAAAATTCGCCGGTACTGAAGCGCACACTGCCCGATAATGTACGCGAAGTAAACGTTCCGGCTTGCAGGCGAAAACGCGTAAACCAGTACTCGCCTTCATTGATGGTTACCGCATCATCCGGCCGGCCTCGTGGATTATATATTCTGAAATCCTCTATCAAGCCTTCGGCATGGTGATCTATCATCACGTTAAAAAATTCTCCGGAACGGGTAAAGAAGCCAAAAGGACGAACTTCATATAAAAACGATTGAATGTTTCGGGTGTCGTTCCACATTGTATAAGTGAGCTGGCCAGGCGTGAAGTCCCACTGCCGGATCCACGAAAACATTCCGTCGGCACTGGGTCGCGGACGGTACAGTACCTGCGCGAAATACTCTTCAAAGTTTCTTCTGCGCTGAAGGGCCACTTCCGGACTAAAAGCCATGGGACTTTTTTGTGCACTGGCAAACACATTGATTTTATCGTTGGGATAGGCCACGTATGCACGATATGCAAAGGCATCTCTATCCCACTGTCCATCGGAATTGAACGTGTGAATGTATGCCCCTCCAACATTGAAGTTGCGCTTTCCAAATAGTTTGTCGGTGGCATAACGGAAATTGCCGCCCGTGGTGGTGTGCCAGCCGTCTTGCGTAAATTTATTAACCGTCATCAAGCCTACGGTAGACTGCTCAAGCACATCTTGCCGCCAAGAAGCCACGGAGTAATTGGTCAATGGCTCCGTTTCTGTTTGACCGGTTTGTATGCTCATCAACCCTACGGTACTCCCTCCTTCTTTACCCAAAAGACGCACCCCTCCCAGCATCGGTACAGGGTTTCTATTTTCATCCAGACCAATTCGTCTGCTGTAAAATGGAATGATGCGGTTACCGCCAAAGCCAAAGTCAAAGTAATCGGCGCCTTCCAAGAAAAACTCTCGCAGTTCGGGAAAAAACAGAGGAAATCGCTCGAGGTTAATTTGCTCTTGATCACTTTCCACCTCGGCAAAATCGGTGTTTACAGTAACGTTGAGGCGGTAGGTAGGAGAAAGTAAATGGTTGACGTCACCTCCGGCATTAAAGCTACCGGCAAACGGATTACCGCCCACATTATCCGCAACGTTTGATGCCCCCCCAATGCCGTAGGGTTTAAACTCCACAAACTTTCGGTTGCTAAGTCGATCCAAACCAGTGAGATATCCGGCGCGATTGACTTGCTCTATGCGAGAATCACGTGACCATCCTTGCCAGAAAACTTGTTCGCGTTTACGCACAATGTTCCTTTCTACGTTAAATCCCCAGATGCGCTCACCTTCCTTATCATTTCTAAATTTTAATGTAGAAAGCGGTATTTCAAATTCAGCAAACCAGCCTTGACCGTTGCGGGTAACACGAACGTCCCATACCCCATTCCAAAAGCGATTGACCGAACTTCCATTGTCAAATACCTGCAAGTCTGCACGGGCACCATTGGGGTTAACAATGAATAAGAACCCATTTCGCTTATCATTGTAGGTGTCAATGATAATTTTGATGTTGTCGTCAAGATCTTCCGAAAAGTCTCGCTTCATTTCCTTGGCCACAATTTGGTCGGGCTCACTGTCGTAACACCACACACCAATGTAGAGATTTCTATCGGTATAAACCACGGCCACCTCTGTTTTTTCTGAGGCAGCCTTTCCTTCTTCCAGCTCTCTCTGGGTAAAATTAGAAATGCGTTCGGCCATCTGCCATGCCGGCTCATTCAACTTGCCGTCCATCGACACGGGTTCGTCGGTGTAATAGGCATTCAAGCTGTTGGGTCGACTTATTTGTGCATCCAATGATCCAACGCATAAAGAAACCACAAACAAGTACAGAAGGTTTTTACACATGGTGAATAATTACCTCATCTATTTGTCGAGGTTGGTGACTAATTTTTAAAAACATCGAATGCTGGTGTGTGTACCATTGATACCAACCCCTTGCAAAAAGGTCTGCAAAAATATGATTTTTTGTCACAAAAAAAAGCCGCATTTGCGGCTTTGAAGAAACAAGGCATCCCTTGTATCAAAAAACAGTAGATACAGGGCATGCCCTGTATCTACAAATGCTATTTAATTGATGGATACCAATTCGATTTTAAACACCAAATCCTTCCCCGCCAAAGGGTGATTGGCATCCAATACAATGACATCATCTTTAACTTCCTTAACGGTAACCGGCATGGGCTGTCCATCGGGACGGGTTACGGCCAATTGTTGACCAACCTGTGGATCGATGTCTTCCGGCACATTGGTTTTAGGCACCTCAATAACCATATCTTCACGTGGTGCACCATAGGCTTCAGCACTGGGGATGGTCACATCCGATTTAACATCACCTACATTCATGCCCATCACGGCGGTTTCAAAACCGGGAATCATTTGTCCCTCACCCAATGTGAAAGCCAGTGGGTCTTTTCCTTCTGAACTGTCGAATACCGTTCCGTCGTTGAGCGTTCCGGTGTAATGTACTTTTACGGCGTCTCCGCTTTTAGCTACAGACATATAATTGTGTTTAAAGTCAAAATAACGTTGATTTTCAACGTTTATTGCGGCTGCAAAGGTACAAAAAATTATGGTACATTTGTAAGCATGATTAAAGTCCATCTACCTCTGCTGTTTATAGTGATAAACACGACACTTTTTGCGCAAACTCGCTTCCCGGTTGTTGAAGTGGCCTCTGCCCCGGTGGCCACCTACAAAATTGGTCCCTGTGAACCATCCATTGCCATTCATTACAACAGTCCGGACACCCTCGTTATCGGAACCGTCCTCAACGGTTACCACTATTCGCACGACGGTGGCAAGCATTGGCAAACAGAAACGCTGAAATCACCCTACGGTGTATGGGGCGATCCGGTGGTGATTTCCGACACCAACGGCCACTTCCACTATTTCCACCTTTCTGACCCCACCGGGAAAAACTGGCGCAGCGATTCCATCCTCGACCGCATCGTTTGTCAGACCTCTACCGATGGCGGCGTCAACTGGAACGACGGCTCATATATGGGACTCAACTACCCCAAGCAGCAAGACAAAGAGTGGGCAACGCTCGATCCGGAGACCAATACCCTTTATGTGACTTGGACACAATTCGATAAATACAAAAGTCCAAAACCCAAAGACGAGAGCCATATTATGTTTTCAAAGTCTACCGATGGCGGAAAGACTTGGGCAAAGGCCAAGCAAATCAGCACCGTTGGTGGCGGCTGTATGGACGACCGGTTCACAGCCGAAGGTGCGGTTCCTACTGTTGGCACAGACGGAAGCATCCACGTGGTGTGGTCGAGACACGATACTTTGTGGTTGTCGTCTTCCGAAGATGGCGGGAACAACTTTTCCAGTGAACACGCCATCGCTCCGCATCGCAACGGATGGCGCATGGCCATTCCGGGGGTCCCGCGAGCCAACGGCTTCCCTATCATCGTTACCGACAGAAGTAAGGGCAAGCGCCACGGCAACTTGTACGTCAATTGGGCCGAACAAATCGATGGCGCTACCGACGTTTACTTTATGCGCTCTAACGACGATGGCAAAACGTGGAGCAAACCAAGTAAAGTGAGCAACGACACCACCAATACCCACCGCTTTTTCACCTGGATGGCCATCGACCCGGATGATGGAACACTGTATGTCGTTTATTACGACCGTCGCCATTACGAGGATGCGCAAACCGATGTTTTCTTATCTTGGTCTAAAGATGGCGGAAAAACGTGGAATGAATCGCGCATCAGTGAAAAACCTTTTACGCCCGTACAAGATTTCTTCTTCGGCGATTACAACCACATCGACGTTCGTCACGGTATTGTTCGTCCGGTGTGGACGGCCATGGAACAGGAAAATGGTCAATTAAAAATTTACACATCACTAATCAACACAAAAGACTTAGAATGAGCAAGCGTCAATTACTACTGGTAAGCACTTCCAAAATCCACGGACAAGGTTATATGGCCTATTTACACGGTGAACTGCGTGAATTTTTCCGCGATATAAATACGGTTACGTTTGTGCCTTTTGCGCGTCCCGGAGGCATTTCTCATGACGAATACACGCAAATTGCTAGCGATGGTTTTGCTCCGGCCGGTATTAACATCAAAGGTGTACACGAAGGCAATTATTTGGAAAACATCAAGAATGCCGAGGCTATATTTGTTGGTGGTGGCAACACCTTTGTGCTGACAAAAACCATGCACGAAGAAGGATTGCTAAATCCCATCCGCGAGCGGGTAAAAAACGGTATGCCCTACATGGGGTCAAGTGCGGGCACCAACCTCGCCGGACTTACCGTGGGTACAACCAACGATATGCCCATTGTATGGCCACCATCATTAAAAGCACTGCAATTGATTGATTTTAACATCAACCCCCACTATCTCGACCCCGACCCCGGCAGCAAACACATGGGCGAAACGCGTGAAACCCGCATCAATGAGTTTCATCACTTCAACAATCAACTGGTGCTCGGTTTACGTGAAGGCAGTTGGCTTAACATCCAGGGAGAGGATATAACCCTAAAAGGTACGCATCACGCACGATTGTTTGAAAAGGGACAAGATCCGAAAGAAATAGCGCCCGGGAAGATAAATGATTTGCTCTAGTGACGTAACATATTACAACTCTACGATATCGTCAATACTGAACCCTTTTCCGGTTTTTAATGGTTACATGCATGGCTACCAATATGGCGGTAAACATCCAAAAGGGAATGGCCAATTTATCGGTATCCAAGAAATTGTTTAAAAATCCGTGGGTCATATAGGTGATTAAGCCCAACAACAACCCTAGAGCAAACTGTTTGTCGCGTGCGTTGTCTGCGTGTTTCCAAACCTGCTGACCGGTATACAGTATACTCACAAACAAGATAACGACGAGCAACATCCCCGGAATCCCTCGTTCGGCCATTGGACCTATGTACTCACTGTGTGCATTGCCAACTTCGCCAAAATTGGTGCTTATAACCGTCTTAGAAGAGGAACGCTGAAATGGCGCGTATTCAAACATATACGTTCCGGGACCAAAGCCTGTAAGAGGGCGATCCTTGGTCATCAACCAGGCCGATTCCCAGCGATTTAAGCGTTCAAGGTTGCTGACATCGGTAGAAATGTTGGCCATAGACTTGATGTGCTGGGTTAAATCTGAGGAGCTTACATCTTCGTTTTTAGACAAATAATCGACTATTTGCATTCTAAACAAACCCAATAAGGACAGCGATACAAGTGCCAATCCCGTCAACACATACCAGCGAATCTTCAATTTTAAAACGACAAAAGCCAAAACCGCAACAAACACGCTCAACCAAGCCGCTCTACTGGCGGACAAGAACAAGGCTACCAGTAAAAACAACAAAGCCATTAGTGACAATAAACGATGCTTTTTAGACGCTTCACCATCGGTAGTCCACAAAAAAAGCAAGGGAATAAAAAGTGCACTCACTGCACCGTATGCGGTATGGTCGTTGTAAAACGGCTGCATCACACGTTTACTTGCCAATTCACCAAAACCATATTGAGCATGATGAAGGGTTGTGTAAACAATCACCACCATCAGTGGCACCACATACCACCAAATAGCTTTCTCCCTTAAACGTTTTTCGGTAAAAACAACCGTACCCAAAAAGAACAGAGGAATGACAAACCAGCTTTGGGCAAAGAAGTACTTGAGTGAAATGCTGGGCATACGGCTTAAAAAAACCCCCAGCAGTAGCCAAAGCAAGTTCAATATCAGCAAAATCGTTACCGGGTGCTTGGCAGCATTCATCCGTTTTCCCATGAGGATTTGCACCACAAAGAGCAACGTTAAAAACACCAAGAACGGCTCCGCCGGAAGCGATAGTCCGGCCGACAACTCATCGAAAAACCAATAAAATGAGAGTGGTGTCGAAATGATGGCCAGCGGAAAGACCAACTGAGGAAACTTCAGGATAACCGAGGTTGCCAATAACAAGAGTGAGAACACCAACAATAAAGTCGCCATATCTAATGATGCAGCAAAATAAAAAGCCACGGCAAAGAGAATGACCCATAAAAAGCCATGCTTGCTGAACACGATGTTGGTTGGTATTTTATGCATTCCCCTGCTTCCCTCCTTCTCGCCAAAAAATCACGAGTAACGACAATACCAATCCCCCCATAATGCCCGTGAGGGCAAACATCCAGACGATGGGACTGTAAGGCTTATCGGAGATCACCGGACGCGATACCACAGAGGCATAAGTGTTTTCACTTTTGTATAGTCGAAGGGTCTCGGCATACGCTCGATTAATGACGGTTAGCTCTTCCATTAAGTGTAGCAATCGGGCGTGATTGCGTAAAAAATCACCTCCTTTCATCTCCAGATTTCCTTTCATACGCTTTATACCCTCTTGATTGATTAACCGCCCACTCGCTGCGTCAACGGTGCCTAAGTACCCCCTGGATACCTCTTTGGCTTGCACCTCATAATCTAATATTTCGTACGTTTTACTCAGTTCACTATGAATGCTTTGCACGGAGTCTATCTCGCTGTTCTTAAGCGCAATAACTCTTTCGAAATTATCGACTTCTTCGCGGTATTTATTGCGCCATTCTTCTCTAACCGTTTTGTTGTAAGCATCAACAATGCCATTGGCCACATTTTTTGCCATAATCGCGTCATCAAGGCGAACATCGATATCCACGGATTCGTAAAGCGTTTTCTTAAATCGTATGGCCCGGTTGTACTTTTTCGACAACTTGTGCTCAAACTGAGCGTCATTTTTGTCTAACCCCCAAACATTGTCCAGCGCAAATGAGTCAACCACCAAATCCATCACGTTTCTTCCGCGCAACCACTGCATCATCTGTTCGGTTGGACTTTCGTTGGAAAAGTTCTCTAAATTAATGGGATATACCGTTGCCACTGAACGATAGGTTGGCGTCATAGACCAGGCGCCAAACGTGGCGGCAATACCTGTAATCAATACAGACAGAAAAATAAAGACACGGTATCTTTTAATCAAACGTTTGATGTCGCCAATATCAAAAAAATTGGTTGCTTTGGATGAATCCTGCATGGTGGTGGTTTGGTAAAAATTTTTGCAAATATACAAGGATGTATTTTTAATTCAGACGATACGCTTTAATTACTTCGAACCAAAGCATTATTTTCTTACCAATACCTTTCTATTAACAAAAGACAAGATTCAAATTTTCACCCAAACCGCTCTAAATATCTGCCCGTTATAGTTTAACTGTATCACATACTGTCCTACAGCCAAGTTGCTTACGTCGGGTATAATTTTATTGTCTATTAGTTGATATTTAGGGGTAATGGTTCTTCCGTTCATGTCGTTAAACGAAAGAGAATGGATGGCTGCCTCATCGATGGTTCGCTGGAAAGCAAGATGTACGTCTGTCCCCGGATTGGGATACACATCAAATGGATTACCCAGCGTTTGCTTTAAAATGCGCATCATTTCGCCGGGACGTTTAACGGAAAAGTTTTCCAATATGGTAATGTTTTCGCGCCATTCGTAAGTCGAACGTGGAATTTGCCAGCGCCTTGTATAATCGGGTATGAATGTGGCAATTTCTTTGGTGATTTTATCGATTTCGCTGAGTAGATTCTCCGCACTTAGGGTGGTTTGCATCAAGGTAAAAAAGCGGTCTTGAAACTGTTTTTTAAAGTCCTTGTTTTCCAATAGTGAACGCAATATATGGGTGGCCCATTCCCGCTGCGGGTCGATACCTGTTTCGTTAAATGGCTGTGTATAGTGCTTGAAGTTATCCTCCCAATAGTTGCGCATGGCCGCATCCAGGTCGTAAAAAATCCAACGCCATTTGCCGTCGGTTGTATTGGGACGCCAATACTCGTGGTTGTTGTGTGGCCAATCGTAGTTGGCCAAGTAGATCTGCACGATGTGGTAATCGATAAAATTGTTGAGGTCGATATACGATGCAATCTTATCCACATAGGCCGGGTCATCCTTTGGCGTTTGGTTGAGCACATTCAGCATGTCTTGAAAATGCGTCCGACTCCCTTCGTTGATGCGCATGTTGTTGGTCAATCGTTCAATCTTACTTTCATCAATGTCCGAAAGAGCCGCTAAATAGTGGCGATCCCTTCGCTCTTTTAGAAAGTGCAAGGCCCAATACTCGCCGTTTAAAAACACCAACACCGGACGAAAGGCTTGGTAATCCAACCCCAAGGGCTTGACGATGTTGGTGGTCAACTCATCCTTAAAAACGGTCTTGGTCCAGTCGCCCATAGGCGTATTCAGCAGAATCCTACGGTAGTTGCTGTGCGGCCTGTCCGCAAAAAAGGGATGATCAAAGTTATTGGGGCCATACGCACTTCTGGCGTAAAGTCTGAGTGATTTTTGTCCGGCACGCCTGGTGATGCCGCCGTTGATTCTCACACCCACCTGTTGATGTACGCCTATCTGTCCTGTAGAGTCAAAGTAAGTAAACGCTGCGGGGCGCTCGTATTCCCTTCCCCGTCGATAGGAATTATCAAAACCTGTTTGTTCAAAATCAACCCCCGGCACATACATGCCTTCCTCCTCGTCAAACATGTAATACGGGTCAATAATGACCGATACGATGGGGATTTGCACATCTTCCGGATTGTGGTGGCCCGTCCAAAAAGAGCCATTGATTTCTCTACCACAGGGCTTTCCATCGCAATAAGGCTTGGCACGAATAGCAAAAATCTTGGGCACCTCTCCTTGTGGTGGCTCCCAAAAGTCACCTACCCCCGATCTGATTTCGGAGATATTATTGGGAACCCCTGCTCTATCGTCGATGCGAATGGATCCGTTGTAACGATTTGCGTTGGTATCCGGAGGTCGACCGTCTAAACTGTAATAAATGATTACATTCGTGTCATCCGACCGAATGCTTAAATCAAAAGCTTGGGGGTGATGGCCTTGGGGATGCGAAAACGAAAGCCGACGCGTCACCGGAGAAACCCCATTGATTTGGTTGCTTTTTCCGGGCGTGGGGCGGAAGAAAACGTGAAGGTCATCCCCACCATCAGGGAGGCGCCCGTAGCTCATGTCTGCACTGAGCGCTACGGGAGGAATATGATCAATCAAGTTACCATCGCTGTTGGAAAGATAAAGCGGTTCGCCTTCCCGACTTATTTTAAAGTTGCTGTGTAATTCACTGCCAACCACCGTGTCTTTACCACTCGCCCACACCATAATAAATCCGCTCGGAGCAATGGTCAACGTATCGGGCAGTTTCCAGAGGTTCAAATCACTGGTTCTGTCGGACAGATACCAACCACCAAGGGAGATGGGTATGTTTGATGCGTTGTAAATCTCAATCCAGTCTTCGTGATCACCCTGAAAATCGACGACACCACTGTGATTGGACGCCAAAAACTCATTGATGTAAATCTGTCCGGAAGCACCGAAATAACTCAGCAAAAGCACCACCCAATAGACCTTCATACGCATCATTTAAAAGGTGAAACCACTCATTAAACCCATAAAGTGAAAGCGCAGTGGTTCTCTGTGTTTGCCCGACAGCAACTCAGTGTTGAGAGATGCGCTCTGGTGCACCCATTGCAAACCAAAGTGGAAGTGGGTGTTATCGGCTATCTTATGGCGATATCCCAAGGTCATATTTACAAACCACCCTCCTTGGTATTGTTGGTTTTCATGTGTGTTAAACGACGAATTAAAGCCCGGGGAATAACCTGTTTTAACATCGTAATAAAAGCCCGAGGGATTATCAGAGAGCATGGCGCGCATTTGGGCAAAAACAGGCACAAACGTTTCTTTTTCGGCGAAGATGACGCCCATACCGCCACCTAAATGAATTTGCTTGTTGACGGGTTTCAATAGTGAGGTGTTGACAAAACCTCCGGAGCGCACAATCAACGTATTGCGAAAGTATCGGGGATAATAGCCAACTTTTCCGCCAATAATAAAAGAGGCTTCGGTGTTAACCGTCATCTGTGCGCGTAAAGAAAAAGGTGCAGTGATTGCACACAACAGCAGAAAAAGACATGTCAAGCGAATCGCCATGATGGAAAATAATTGCAAAAGTACGTGTTGTCCATCAATCTACCGGTTTGCAAAACAAATAACAATTCATTGACATGCAAACTGAACTTTGTCATGTTTTTGGCAGTCCGCATCTTATATATTTGTCTTTATAATCAACTTTAAAAAAACACCCCTTATTATGAGACTAAAAGGAAAAACCGCATTGATTACTGGAGCTGCCGGTGGTATTGGACTGGCTACCGCCAAACTCTTTCTTCAGGAAGGTGCCAATGTATTCATCACCGACATCAATGGCGATGGCATCAAAAAAGCCTTATCTGAGATCAACAGTTCGAATGCCGACGGAATGGCGGCCGATGTGTCTAAAGATGCCGACAACAAAGCGTCGGTAGAGGCTTGTGTGGCAAAGTTTGGCGGACTGGATATTTTCTTTGCCAATGCCGGTGTCGAAGGCAAGGTTCAACCACTGGATCAATTGGAAGAAAAAGATTTTGATTTTCTCATGGCCGTCAATGCCAAAGGGGTTTGGTTGGGTATCAAACACGCTTTTAACGCCATGAAAAACGGCGGCAGCGTTGTGGTTAATTCATCCGTTGCGGGACTGCGTGGAACGGCCAATATGATGGCTTACACCGCCAGTAAACACGCCGTTAATGGTGTCATGAAAGTGGCTGCCCTGGAAGGCGCGCCTCGTGGTATTCGTGTGAACACACTCAATCCATCGCCGGTAGACAACCGCATGATGCGTTCATTAGAGGAGGGATTTCAACCCGGTGCCGGTGGCGAAATGAAAAAAGCCTTCGAGCAAATGATTCCGCTTAAGAGATACGCCACCAATGAAGAGGTAGCCAAATTGGCTTTATTCTTAGCCTCAGATGATTCCAGCTATACAACAGGTGCCATTTACACCATTGATGGTGGAATGACGGCCTAAGCTAAACCGCTAAAACAAACATATTGACCGTTCAATCAACGTGGAGTGCCTCTAAATCATTTGGAGGTAAAACGGTCGTTTGTATGTGGTAACTTTACCATATTCACGTACAATTAATCTTAAAACCTAAACAACATGAAAAGGTCATTTAAAATTTTATCGACCGCCTTAGCCCTTTCGACCGGCTTCTTTTTCACCGCATGTAATGATGATGAAAACGGAAATGGCGACGGGAGTGGCAACGCCGAATTAAACATTAGATTAACCGACAATCCTGGCGATTTTGACGAAGTCAATGTGCACATTATCGGCGTTGAAGTGATTAGACCAGGCGGACAGGTTCAACTCACCACCCAAACAGGCATTTACAATCTATTGGATTTTGCCAATGATGTAGATACCCTTATTGCCGGAGACGTCATTGATGCCGGTAGAATTAACCAAATTCGTTTGATTCTTGGTGACAGCAATTCGGTCGTTATTGACGGTATTGAGCACCCACTCACCACCCCAAGTGCACAACAAAGCGGATTGAAGTTAAACGTTCAAGAAGACTTGGTAGCCGGCGTGGCTTACGAATGGATTCTTTATTTCGATGCCGCACGTTCA